>JAFAIW010000133.1 GCA_019236495.1 Vulcanimicrobiota bacterium
TGGGCGGACTGCATTCGCTCGCCGCGGTGGGTGTCTGTTTCGCGATCGTGCTCTTGTGCTACGGCGGCGGCTTCGGCGTGATGCCGTCGTTCAACGCCGACTACTTCGGGACGAAATTCCTCGGCCAAAACTACGGCATGATTCTCACCGCCTGGGGCGTGGCCGGCATCGTCGGCCCGTTGATCGCAGGCAAGGTGAAAGACTTGACGGGTTCGTTTACGGGAGCATTGCCGCCGGTGGCGATCATGTTGCTCGTCGCGGCCATCGTTCCGTTTTTCATCCGCAAACCCGCCGAACAAGACGCCACCGCCGGAGCGTAATGATGGCGACGCGCAAACCGCTGGATCTCACGACGCTCCTCGAAAAAGCGCGCGCGAGAGCCGGTGCGTTTCTCGCCGAGCGCGTTGGTGCGATGCCCAACGTGGCCTCCGCGCGCACCCACCGTTTGGCCGGCCGCATCGCGCATGCGAAAGCGGTGCCGAGCGTTTGTGCGTACTGTGCGGTCGGATGCGGAACGCTTGCGTACGTCTCGCCCGGCGGCAAGCTGCTCGACGTCGAGGGAAATCCCGAGAGTCCGGTTTCGGGGGGGCATCTCTGCCCGAAAGGTTCTGCACTCTTCGGGCTCACCGTCAACGAAGCGCGCTGGACGACGGTCAAATATCGCGCCCCGTATGGCGACCGCTGGGAAGACCGGCCGCTCGACTGGGCGATGGATCGCATCGCGCACCTCGTGAAGGAAACGCGCGAAAAGACCTTTGTCAAAGTGAAAAACGGCAAGCGCGTCAACCACACCCTCGGCATCGCTTCGCTCGGCGGCGCGACCTTTGCCATCGAAGAAAACTACCTCCTGGGCAAGTTGATGCACGCTTTGGGCGTGGTTTCGATTGAAAATCAGGCCCGAATATGACATAGCTCGACGGTGCCTGGTCTAGGCACCTCGTTCGGCCGCGGCGGCGCGACGACGTTCCTGCAAGATCTGCAGAATGCCGACTGCATCCTGATCGAAGGAAGCAACTTTGCGGAAGCCCATCCGGTGGGCTTTCGCTTCGTCACCAAAGCCAAAGAACGGGGCGCCAAGATCATTCACGTCGATCCGCGGTTCACACGCACGTCGGCGCTTGCCGATCTGTACGTGCCGCTGCGCAGCGGTACCGACATCGTCTTTCTCGGCGCGATCATCAATTGGGTCTTGCAGAATGAGCGCGATTTTCGCGAATACGTCGTGGCGTACACGAACGCGTCGTCGCTGGTGTCGGCGGATTTTCGCGACACCGAAGATCTCGACGGTCTCTTCTCCGGTTGGAACGACTTCGCGCGCGACAGCGGCGCCAGTGCCATGGCGCAACAAGGCGCGGGCGGCGGCCGCGGCGAGAGCACGTACGACACGTCGACGTGGCAATTCGAACGCAACCCCGACGGGACGCTCCGGCGCGACGAGACGCTCACCGATCCGCGCTGCGTTTATCAAATTCTCAAGCGCCACTTCTCGCGGTACACGCCGCGCATGGTCGAAGACGTTTGCGGCACGCCGCGCGAGCTGTTTTTCGAAGTCTGCGAGTCGCTGGCCGCCAACAGCTGCCGCGAGCGAACAACCGCGTTTGCCTATGCCGTCGGCTGGACCCAGCACACGGTCGGCGTGCAATACATTCGCACCGCCGCTATTTTGCAGCTTCTGCTCGGTAACGTGGGCCGGCCCGGCGGCGGCATCATGGCGCTGCGCGGTCACGCCGACATTCAAGGTGCCACCGACATCGCAACGCTTTACGATCTTTTTCCCGGCTATTTGCCCGTCCCGTCCATTCAGCGTGACGAGCAAACGCTGGCCGCATATTTGAAAACGAACACGAAGCCGACCGGGTGGTGGAACAACTTCCCGAAGTATTTCATCTCGATGCTCAAGGCGTTTTTCGGCGACGCGGCCACCGCCGGTAACGACTACTGCTTCGACTATCTTCCGCAGCTGACCGGCGACCATTCCACGATCCCGACGACCTTCGCAATGAAAGACGGCGAAGTCAAGGGCTACTTCGTGATCGGGCAAAACCCGGTGACGTCCGGCCAAAACACCGAGCTGATCGCCGCCGCCATGGACCGGCTGGAATGGTTCGTCAACGTCGACGCCTACGAGAACGAAACGTCGTCGTTTTGGAAGCGCGAAGGAGCGCAACCCGGCCAAATCGGAACGGAATGCTTCTTCATTCCGGCCGCGACGATTTTGGAAAAGGAAGGCACGGTGACCAATACCAACCGCATGCTGCAGTTCCATGAAAAGGCCGTGGAACCGGCGGGCGAGGCGGTGAGCGACGCGTGGCTCTTCTACCAACTCGGCAAGAAATTGAAGGCGCTCTACGCGAATTCCACCGATCCGAAAGACCGGCCGTTGCTCGATTTGACGTGGGACTACGAAAACGACGACGAACGCGAACGCCTCCGCGGCGAACCGTCGGTCTTCAAGATCATGCAAGAAATCAACGGCTTTCAGGTCGCAACCGGCGCGCAGCTCACCGGCTTCGCCGAGTGTAAAGACGACGGATCCACCGCATGCGGCGGCTGGATCTACTCGGGTGTCTGCCCCGACAAGCAGACGCACCGTGCGCGCAATCGGCGCGGCGATGAATACACGTCGCTCGATTGGGGATTCGCGTGGCCGGCCAATCGTCGCATGCTCTACAATCGCGCCTCAGCCGATCCGGCCGGCCGGCCGTGGAGCGAGCGCAAGAAGTACGTGTGGTGGGACGAGTCCGCCCAGAAGTGGACGGGCGTCGACGTTCCGGATTTTCCGGCAAACAAAGCGCCGTCGACTCCGGCAAAACCGGGCGCGGCCGGGATGGACGCACACTCGGGCGCCGACCCGTTCATCATGCAGCTCGACGGACGTGGTCAGATTTTCGTCGCTAGCGGGCTCAAGGACGGCCCATTGCCGGCGCACTACGAGCCGCTCGCATCGGTGATTCAAAATCAACTCTACAAACAACAAAACAATCCCACGTTGCGCGAATGGGATCGTTCCGACAACCCCTATAACGGCCAAGTAAATCCGCGTTATCCATACGTTTTGACGACGTATCGCATCACCGAGCTCTCCGGCGTTTACACGCGCTACATTCCGTGGCTCGCGGAACTACAACCGGAAGCCTTCTGCGAAATCGATCCGGAGCTGGCGGTTGAGAAGGGCCTCAAAAACGGGGACTATGCAACGATCTCAACCGCAGTCGGTGAGATCGAGGTGCGCGCACTCGTCAGCGGCCGCATGCGCCCGCTGCGCATCGCAAAAGGGCAGCGCGTGCATCAGATCGGCCTGCCGTACATTTTCGGAAACTTCGGTTATACCAGCGGCGATACGTCGGGCGACGTCATTCCGCTCGCAATGGATCCGAACGTGTCGATTCACGAAGCGAAGACCCTGACGTGCGACATTCGCGCCGGCCGTCGCGCACCGCGCGGGCGCGTGGCGCAAGACGACGCCGTCCCGGAACCCGAACGCAGCCGCGACGGTCAGCCGCTCATTCACGGACGCGAGGCCGGAGTTTAGTGGCGAACGGCTTCTTCACCGACACGACGCTGTGCATCGGCTGCAAAGCCTGCGAGGTCGCGTGCAAACAGTGGAACGAGCTGCCCTCCGACGGTCTTGCGTTCACGGGCATGTCGTACGACAACACGCTGCGGCTGTCCGGGACGACCTGGCGACACGTGGCGTTCGTCGAGGACCGCGAAGTCGGGACGACGATCGTCAATCGCTGGTCGATGATGAGCGACGTCTGCAAGCATTGCACGCACGCCGGATGCATGGAGGCCTGCCCGACGGGAGCGATCATTCGCAATGAATTCGGAGACGTTTACATTCAACCGGACGTCTGCAACGGATGCGGGTATTGCGTCCCGTCGTGTCCGTTCGGGGTCGTCGACTTGATCGAGCCTTTCAAACCCTCGGCCGCGAAAGCGGCCGAATATAACACGGCGACGCTCGATCGCGAGCGCCTCTCGGAAGGCGCGCTGCAGTCGCACGGAGGCATCGCCGGAAAATGCACGCTCTGCTACGACCGGCAGCGCCTCGGTTTTACGCCCGCCTGCGCCAAGGCGTGCCCGACGGAATCGATTCAATTCGGAAACGTCGACGACCTGAAAGCGCGCGCTCGCAAACGCGTCGAGCGACTGCGCGAACGCGGTGTCGACGCGCAGCTCTACGGCGTCGACGAAACGACCTCCGTCGGGGATCTCAACGCGTTCTTCTTGCTGACGCAACCGCCGGAACATTACAATCTTCCGGCCCGCCCGGTACTGCCCTCGACGCATCAGCCCGCCGGCTACGCCGCAGCCGCGCTGGCCGCAGCGGCCCTCGCCGTCGCGGGCTTGGCGATTTTCCGAGGCCGGTGATGCTCGCGCACCCGCCCTCTCCCGACGACGCGTTCACCGGTGCGGCCGGACGACGCGACAACGAACCGGGGCCCTCGTATTTCGAGCAACCGCTTCTGAAGCGGCCGCATTGGGGCTGGAACGTCATTACGTATCTTTTTCTCGGCGGCATCATGGGCGGCACCGGGCTCATCACGATGCTCGCGGGCCGTTCCTCGATTCCCGCCGACCGGCGTTTGAGCCGCACCGCGAAGTTCGCTTCACTCGCGCTCGCCGCAATCAATCCGCCGCTTTTAATTTCGCACCTCGGGCGGCCGGAACGATTCTTGAACATGCTGCGCATCGTGAAGTTCAAATCGCCGATGTCGCTCGGCGTGTGGGGGCTCGTGCTTTACAGCGGCGCCGCCGGCGGCAACGTGCTGTACGAGCTTGCGGAGATGCGCGTCGCGCCACGCTGGTTGCGCATCTTTGCACCGCCGGTACTCGAACCGCTGCAAGCTCTGCTCGGAGCATTTACCGCCGGCTACACCGGCGTCCTGATCAGCGCGACCGCAATTCCGCTGTGGGCGAAGGGCAAGCGGCACATTCCGGCGCTGTCCGTGTGCTCGGGGCTCGCGGGCGCGTGCGCGCTCAACACGATACTGGCGATCGTAAGCGGAAATGACGAGCCGGTCGAACGGCTCGAGCGGCTCGAGGCGGTCGCTGCGCTTGCGGAGTTGACGCTGCTCGCCGATTTCCGGCGCCACGCGGGCGCCCTCGGAAAGCCGATGTTCGAAGGCAAGCGCGGACGGCGTTTGCGCGATTTCACCGCGATCGGCGGGATTGCGATTCCGCTGCTGCTCAACGTGATGGGAGCGGTCTTGCCGATGCCGAAATCGCTGCGCAATGCGCGGTCGGTTGCGGCGTCGGCCTTGACGCTGCTTGGAGGTTACGTTTTGCGCGAGACGTTTATCGAAGCGGGGAAGACGTCGGCAGGCGATCCGCACGCCGCATTCCGCCAGCCCGAATGACGGACGCCGCGACGCGACCGGGCCGCACGGTTGCCACGCCGGTCGTGGGGTTCAAGGATGGAACGGCTGCCACGAAATTCGACGACGTCGCGACGGAAGAGCCGCTGGAGATTCGCATCGCGGTGCCCGGGCAGCCCTCGGAAAGCATCGCAGTTACGATGCGGACGCCGGGCGCGGATTTCGAACTCGCCGCAGGCTTTCTTTTCACCGAAGGCATTGTCGCAGCGCGAAGCGACATTGCGGAGATCGTCTATTGCAACGATCGCGACGTGACGGACGACGAGCGTTATAACGTCGTGACCGTCACGTGTCACCCTGAGGCGCGCGCCGCAGGCGCGCCTCGAAGGGCGCATCACGAGCGACATTTCACGATCGGCAGCGCGTGCGGGGCCTGCGGTAAAGCGAATCTCGACGCGTTGGAAGTGCGCGGCGTCACTCCGGTGCAATCGAACCTCACCGTCTCTGCGGAGTTCATCAGCTCGCTGCCGAACCGTCTGCGGGCGTCGCAGCCCATTTTCTCAACAACGGGCGGCTTGCACGCCGCCGCCCTGTTCGGTGCGGACGGCGAGGCGATCGCTGTACGCGAAGACGTGGGGCGTCACAACGCGCTCGACAAAGCGATCGGCTGGGCACTGCTCGACGACCGCGTGCCGTTACGCGACGCGGTGCTGCTCGTCAGCGGCCGCTCCAGTTTCGAGATCGTGCAGAAGGCCGCGGTTGCCGGCATTCCAATTGTCGCTTCCGTCTCGGCGCCGAGCAGCCTCGCGGTCGAAACCGCGCGGCGCTTCAATATCACGCTCGCCGGGTTCGTCCGCGACGGCCGCTTCAATGTCTACAACGCACCCGAACGCGTTTCCTGAGCGCTATTGCTGCGTCGTCCGGCGCGCCGGAGACAGTTGCATCGGTATGGTTTGAAACGCCGGGTCGCCGAGCTGCCACAACAGAAACGAATACTCGTCCGTCAGCAGTTGTTCGGACTGCGTGCGCGACGCAGCCAGAAATCCATGGCCCGCATCGTAATCGACCCGCAGCAGCACCGGTCGTCCGCTCGACGTCGCTTGTTGGAGTCGCGCTGCGAATTTCGCAAGCTCCCACGAGGAAACGCGCGGATCGTTGTAGCCCGTCACCAGCAATACCCCGGGATATGCGGTTTCGTCGACCACATGCTGATAGGCGTCCATGTCGTAAAGGGCTTTCGCGCCGGTTTCATCTTTGACGGTGCCGAATTCCGGAATGTTCGGCGGGCCGTTTGGGGAGAATTCCGAACGCATCGTATTGCTCGCGCCGACTTCATCGATCGCCGCAGCGAAGAGGTCGGGCCGCGAGGTGATCGCCCGGCCGATCAAGATTCCTCCGGCGCTCGTTCCGGAGCCGGAGAGGTGGGCGGCGGTCGTCCAGTGATTTTGAATCAACCATTGCCCGCACGCGATAAAATCTTCCCACGTGTGGTGCTTGGTGGCGATCATCCCTGCCTGATGCCACGCTTCCCCATACCAGCCGCCGCCGCGCACGTGACAGACGGCGTAAACGCCGCCGCGTTCCATCCATGCGATCCGCGTCGTCGAAAAATACGGCTCGAGCGTGATTCCGTATGCACCGTAGCCTTCGAGAAAAACCGGATGCGCGCCGTCGAGCTTGGGGCCCTTGCGGTACACGAGCGATAGCGGAATCATCGTGCCGTCGGCGCTTGCCGCCTCGACTTCCTTCGAAGTATACGCGCTTGCATCGACTGGCGAGAGCGGTTTCAATCGCGTGTCCTTGACGGTGCCATTAGCCGCCAAATAGTAGAGGACGGAGTGCGTCCACGACGTCAACGGGAACGTGACCCCGGATTCGCGTGAGTCGGTGATGATGCTACCGATGGTTCCTTGATAGGGCGTCGGGACGGTTTGCGCGACGCCCGGAACGCCGCTCGCACTCAGCGGGAAGCGCGTAACCTTACCAAAGCCGCCGTTTCGCGCCAACACGTACAACCCGTCGCGCGCTACTTGAACGCCCTCGACGACGCTTCGGGTTGGGGCGACGACGGACGCGGCGTTTGCGAAATCGGGCGCGTCCATCGACATGCGCACCACTTTAAAGCCCGGCGCATCGCGATGCGTCAGCAGGTAGATCGTGCTTCCTTTGACGTCGAAACCGGTAACGTCATCGTCGTCGTTCACGATCTGCTTCCAAGTCGTTCCACTCGCCGTCATCGGTAACGTATTGCTCACGTAGAGCGTCACTTCGTTTTTCACGCCGTGCGCGACTAAGCCGATCGTATCGCGCGATACCGGAGAGTAATTGACGATCGGGAAATCGGTTGGAGCAAACGTCACTTTGGGATCGACCCCGTAACCGAAAACGGGGGGATCCTGATCGGGATCTCGTCCTAGCACGTGCAGATATGAGACCGCCCGCGTTTCCTTATCAGTTTCCGGCTCTCCGGGTTTGAGCGCGGGGAAGCGGACGTAATAAAACGATTTTCCGTCGGGAAGCCAGCTCGTTGGGCCGACGAAATACGCGCGATCGATCGAGTCGCCGAGCGTCTTTCCGCTCGGAGCTTCAACAACGTGGATAACCGACGCTTCCGATCCGCCTTCGGAGATGCCGTACGCAACGTAGCGGCCGTCAAGCGACGGCAGAAAGTAATTGATCGTGTAGTGTTTGCCGGCGCTCGCGAGCTTGTCAGGGTCCACGAGCACGTGCTCGGCGCCGCCGTTCACCGCGCGAACGTAAAGCTTTTCCGAATTCTCTCCGGGCTTGAGTTTTTCGTAAAAGTAGTTGGAGCCAACGCGCACGACGCTCGAGACACTGACGCCCGCGTTGTCCAGCTTCTTGATCCGCGCAAACAGCGCCACTCGGGGCGAACCGAGTGCGTCGAGAATCGAGCGCGTGTACGTATTTTGATCTTTGAAGAAAGCGACGACGGCCGGATTCTTCATGTCCTCGAAATAGCGATACGGATCGGTCACGCTCTGTCCGAAGAACGTCTCCGTCACGGGACTTGGTGAGGGAATCGGCGGAGCGGTCGGGAGCGCCACCCCGGCCGCACGAAGCGCCCCGGGAAACGCGCCCGCGATCAGCGCGAGCGCGGCAATGACGGCACATGCAAAAAGGCGGCGGTTTTTCATCGTTCTCCTCTGCGCGATTGGTCTAGCGGTCGGCGCGATGCGGCACGACTTCGGGTGTACTCGCGCGCTGCGGAGGCTCGAGAGCCGCCAACACGTCGCGCATGATGTATGGCTTCTGAACGATGCGAAATTCGGCCGGCAGCCGCGCCGTATCGCTCTCGATGGCGACCACCGAAAAACCCGACTCCGCCCGGACCGCGTCGATACGCGCGATCTCCGTCGTGCTTAGGCGTTGCGCGTCATTGAGCACGACGATGTCGACTCGTTCGTTCAAGCATCGGTCGAAAAGCGTTTCCTTTTCCGTCACGACGGTGACCGCATACTCCGCCGCTTGCAGCGTGTGCGCCAAGAACGAACGGTCCTCCTTGAGAGTGTCGAAAAGCAGCACGCGCGTTACATCCGACCGCGTACTGCTGCTCGGCAGCGTCACTGAAAACGTCGTCCCTTTGCCGACTTCCGAGCGCACGTCCACGTTGCCGCCGTGTCGCTCCACGAACCGCTTCACGAGATACAGGCCGAAGCCGGTCCCCGAAATGCGTAGCTCGCGCGCGTTCGAAGCGCGTGAGAACCGCGCGAAGAGCTTGGGCACCTCGTCCTCGGGTATGCCGATTCCGCGATCGGTAACGTCGACGCGCACCCGATCGTCTAAAACACGGACGTGAATGTCGACGGGGTTTTCCTTGAGCGAGTATTTGATCGCGTTGTCGATGAGGTTGGTGAAGATTTGCCGCAAGCGCTGGAGATCGCCCTGAATCGTCACGGAGGCCAAGTCGGTATGCACGTAGACCGGAGCCTGATCGCTAAACGTACCGGCGAGCTCGCGTAAGAGCGCGACGAGATCCACCTCCGTCAGGCGCAGATCGATTTTGTTCTGCTCTTCGCGCGACAACGTCAACGTGTCGGTTGCGAGATTTGCAAGCTGAAGCGCGCTGCGCGATATCAACTCGAGATATTCGCGCTGCTCGTCGTCGACGTCGCTCTCCAGCATGAGTTGCGCGTACCCGAGAATCATGGTAAGCGGGCTCTTGAAATCGTGGGCGAGCATCGTGATCAAATCGCTCTTGAACTGGTTCAGTTCCATGACGGATTGACGGCTTTGATCCAGCTCGTGGTACACCGCCACGTTGCGCGCGGCGACCGAGAAATATTGTGCGATGAGATAGAGCGCAAAAAGATCGGTTTTGCGAATGGGGTGATCCAAGCTCGTCTCTATTTCGATCACGTGCGTCGCCGCGCCCGACGAGCCACGCACGGCGATCGCGGCGCGCCGTAAATCGCGGTCGGTGACGTACGTGTCGGCCGTCGTCGCGCGCTGAATCAGCGCGTCGCCGGACGGCGCGCCCGGTTCGGGCGACAGCGAATTCGTGCGCACCATGCGCCGGCCCGACGTCACGCTGTAGAGGCGCGTCGTTGCGTGAATCGCCTCGCGCACGCTCTGACCGAGACGATTGACGAGCTCGACCGGTTCGAGCGTCGAGAAGAGCCGGCGAGCCGCGCTTGCCAGCTGCGTGAGCGTGATATTCTCGGATTCCAACCGGCGCTCGCGCTCGACCGCATCGGTTGCATCGCGTTCGACGGAAATCCAGTAGTTGGCCGTTCCCGACGGATCCTTGACGGGGCGGAGCCGTACCGCGTTCCAAAACGCGGAGCCGTCCTTGCGGAAGTTGCGAATCTCGAAGGAGACTTCTTCTTTGGTGGCCAGTGCCAAGCGCACGATTTCGATGGCTTCGGCTTTGTGTTCTGGCGGCCGAAAATCCGACGGCGCTTTCCCGATCGCCTCGCCCTTCGGATAACCGGTTTGCCGCGTGAACGCTTCGTTGACGTACGTGATCCGCAACTGCTGATCCGCGGCATCGACGCGGTACACTACGATAGCATCGCCGGCCGCTTCAATTGCCGACAGCAGAATGTCGATCTGCTCTTGCGCGGATCCGCGCTCCGCAAGTTCGCCCAGCGCGAGCCGCGTGCGGTCAGACATCAGCCCGAAGCCCCTTCGAAGAACTCACCCAGGACACTATTAAACGCCGCCGGGGCATCTGCATTTGTTACGTGACCGGCCCCGGGAACCACCACGAGCCGTGCGCCCGGAATCGCCGCCGCGATCTCTTCGGACCGAACCGGCGGAGCGACGGGGTCGAGCTCGCCGGCCACCACCAGCACCGGCACGGCGATGGACGGCAGCAGGGCCCGGTAATCCCCGGTCCACGTCGCGCGCGTCGAAGCCACGTACGACCGGACCGATTTGCGCGCCATTTGCTCGATCGTTTCGTCGAGCCGTTGCCGGGGCGCACCCGGCGGCACGACCCGCGGCGCGCGTGCCCGTGCAAACTCGGTCATCGATCCAAAGTCGCGCACCGCGTCCACGATCGTCGCGGCGTATCGCGTGCCGTCCGGATATGCCGCAAAGCTCCCGACGAACACCAGCGAACGCAAGCGTTGCGGCGCGTGCTTCCACAATTCAAAACCGACCACGCCGCCCAGGCTGCAACCCACGAAATGGAAGGTCGAAAATCCGAGCGCGTCTGCGACGGCGAGCACGTCTTGCACGAAGCCGTCCCGCGTTATGCTTTCCGGCGGCGAATCCTCGCCCGCACCGTTTCCTCGCAATTCGATCGCCGCACACCGGTGCGTCGCGGAGAACGCGCGCAATTGCGGGTCCCAAATGGCGGCACTCGATCCGACGCCGTGCACGAACACGAGCGGATCTCCCCGTTCGCCGCTCAGCCGCGCGCCGCAAACAACGCCGGCCGCCGGAGCAAACCAGCGGGTCGCAATCACGCGGCGCGGCTGCGCTTCGCAGCTACGAACGCGCGCACGCCGTCGAGCGGGCGGGTATTCAACAAATCGTCTTTCGTCAGTCCGGCCCGCCGGGCTTGCGTGACCGCGAGCTCGATGTTCTCCAATTGCGTGGCATCGTGTGCGTCGCTGTCGACCGTAAACGTCGCGCCGAATTCCTTGGCGCGGCGCGCCAGCGGAGCGGGTAAGTCCAAACGCCCAGCCTGGCCGTCGATCTCGAGCGCCGTTCCGGTTCGCGCCGCGGCGGCGAAGACCGCATCGTAGTCGAATTCGTAACCCGCGAAGCTTTCGATCATTCGACCGGTCGGATGTCCGATGATCGTGACGAAAGGATTCTCGCAGGCGCGAATGAGGCGGCGAGTCATTTCGTCGCGCGACTGATTGATTGCGGAATGCACCGAGGCGACCACGATATCGAGCTCGGCGAGCACTTCATCCGGAAAGTCCAGCGATCCGTCGGGCAAAATGTCTACTTCGTTGCTGCAAAGCGTGACGATGTGATGCCGGTCGCCGAGTTCGCGAACTTTCTGCCGCTGCGCGCGCAGCTCGGCCGGATCCAACCCGACGCGGCCGCGCCCTTGGGAATGTTCGGAAATGGAATGGTATTCGTAACCGCGCGCCGCCGCGGCCGCGATCATTTCCTCGAGATCGTTGCGGCCGTCGCTCCACGTCGAGTGCATGTGAAAATCCCCGCGAACGTCGGCGAGTTCCACCAGCCGCGGAAGCGCGTTGTTCTTCGCCAGCTCCAATTCACCGATTCCGCTGCGCAGCTCCGGAGGAATGAACTGCAAACCCAGCGCCGCGTACACCTCTTCTTCAGATGCGCACGTCGTGACGTCGCCCGATTCGAGATTCAATATGCCGTTCTCGCTCACGCGAAGGCTCTTTCGCAACGAAAACTCGCGCAATTGAATGTTGTGCTCGCGGCTGCCGGTGAAGTGCTGAAGCAGATTGCCGTAAACGTGATCGGGCAAGACACGCAAGTCGATTTGCAAGCCACCCTCCAGCCAAATGCTGGCTTTCGTCGGGCCTTCCGCCAGCACCGCATGCGCGCTCTCCCATCGAACGAACCAATCGATGACCGCGGCCGCTTCTTCGGACGTGCACACTATGTCCACGTCGCCCACGGTCACCTCTCCGCGGCGCAAGCTGCCGGCCGCGAGCAGACGCGCCACCGGCGGCCCTTCACGGACGTACGCCATTACCGTCGCCGCAATCGCCTTGGCGCGCGCCAGCGGCGTGCGCCGGCTTCTTCCTTTATACGCCAGAATGCCGCGCTTCATATTTTCGATCGTCTTCGGACCCATCCGCGGCATCTCGGCCAGCTTCCCCGCCTCGATGGCGGCCTCGAGATCGGCGAGCGACGCGATCCCGAAGCGCTCGAACAACGTGGCCGCGGTTTTCACTCCGATCCCCGAGACGCCAAGCACTTCGAAGATCGTCGGCGGAAAGCGTACGTAGAGATCGCGTAACAGACCGCAGTCGCCGCTCGAGCACAGCTCCTCGATCGTTGCCGCAATTGACTTGCCGATTCCGGGAAGCACCAGTAACTCACCGGCCGCGATGAGATCGTTGACGGGTCCGGCATTTTCGATTGCGCTCGCCGCGCGCTCGTACGCGGTAAATTTAAAGTACGGCTCGCCTGCGAGCTCCATGAGCGTTCGAATTTCGTTGAGCTTTCTTGCGATCTCGGCGTTCGTCAGCAAGGTCCAAGCCTCTCCAAGACGCAACATCCGCCAAGCGATGAGGCCGCGCCTGCAGCCGGAGATTTTCCACCTTCCCGTCGAGAAGATGCGCGATGGCTACTACTCGGACACGTACTTCAACCGCGCGCGCCAAATCCTCGCAAGCGACGCCCACCACCCAGTCTTGCGCATGCAGGTCTTTCAGCGCAGCGCTGCGGTGCTTTGCGGAATCGACGAGGCGATCGCTATTTTGAAGTTGTGCGCGGGGTGGTACGACGGCGGGCAGTGGATCGACGGATGGGAGCGGCTCAGCGTGCGCGCCCTCTTCGACGGCGACGCGATTGCGCCGTACGAAACGGTGCTGACGGTGGAGGGCGACTACCAGCTGTTCGCCCACCTCGAGACCACGTATCTCGGCGTTCTCACGCGACGCACGCGTATTGCGAGTAACGCCCACGACATCGTAGAAGCTGCCGGTGGAAAGCAGGTCTTGTTTTTTCCGGCGCGTTTCGACCACCATCTCGTGCAAACGGGCGATGGATATGCCGCGTACATTTCAGGTGCGCTCGGCGTCTCGACTGACGCAAACGCGGAGTGGTGGGGAGCACGAGGCATGGGGACCGTACCGCACGCGCTCATTGCAGCCTATGGCGGCGATACGGTGCTGGCAACGAAGAAATTTGCGGAATTCACCGACTCGGCGGTGAACGTCATCGCGCTCGTCGACTTCGACAACGATTGCGTCACGACGAGTCTCGAGGTCGCGAGCGCGCTCGGCGCGCGATTGTGGGGCGTGCGTCTGGATACGTCGGGCACCCTCGTCGACAAGTCGATCTGGCCGCAAATGGGCACGTTTCGCCCTACGGGGGTCGTCCCACAGCTGGTTCGAAACGTGCGCGCAGGCCTGGATGCGGCGGGGTTCGAGCACGTCCGTATCGTCGTCAGCGGCGGATTCGATGCAGACCGCATTTGCCAATTCGAACGCGAGGGCGTTCCCGTCGACGCGTATGCGGTGGGAAGTGCGTTCTTCGAGCGCGCGGGTGAATTCGATTTCACGGCCGATGTCGTCGCAGCGCAACGCGACGGAGCGTGGGTTCCGTGCCATAAAGTCGGGCGTCCCGAGCGGCCCAATCCGCGGCTCGCCCTCGTGTCGTAGGTTCGTGCCGCTTTTGGATTTGCGCGACGCCTGCTTCGTTCGCGACGGAATAACGCTGCTCGCGCCGTTTTCACTCTCGCTCGAACGCGGAGAGCACCGCAAGATCGCGTTTCCAACTGCCCTTGCGGCGAAATGTGCAGCCCGCATCGCGGCCGGAATTGTACGTGCCACTGCCGGTGCAGTCTTCATCGACGGCTTCGATCCGCGTCTTCAGCCGGTGCAGGCGAAGCGCGCCGTCGGATATATCGGGCCGGAGATCCTCGAGGTGCCCTTTCACGGCGACAAATACATCCGGTATCGTTCCGCACTCTGGGGCGTCGAACGCGATCGTGCATCGGCGCGCGCGACGGAACTGCGCGCGTCGTTGGGACGTCCCGGCGCGGACGATGCGCTCGTTGGGGCGATGCTCGCCGATCCGCCTTTGCTCGTTCTCGAATGCCTCGACCCGGCAATCGTTAGCGCCGTCGCGCGCGTCGCCGGTGGCGCAGCGATTTTCGAAGCGCGGGTCGCGTGACGCGGAGCGCCGCAACACTCGCCGTCATCCGCGCGCATCTTGAAGGCAGCGGACGCCTGTTGCTGACGCTTTGCGTGATTGCGGTCCCGGCCGGGCTGGGCGCAGCGTTCTTGTGCGCACCGTTCCTTGCGCTATCGACCCACCTGCTCGCAACCTTCGCGGTTGCCGCTTCCGCGCGAGCGCTCTTTCTTCTCGAGCTGAGCGCCCCGCTTTACGGACGTCAACTCGCTCGCGCGATTTCCATTGTGCCGATCGTCGAGGTGCTGTTGCTGGCTCTGGCCCTCGGGCTCGGCGCGTTGAACGTCCAACGTCTGACGCCCTCAGTCGCCTCGCTGATTGCGTGGACCGCGCTCTATTCGTGCGCGGCCATCCCGGTGTTTCTTTCCGGAGCATTGCGCGGGCCGGCGACCGCGATCCCGTTCGCCGCGGCCGGCTACGCGATCGCTTTTCTTCCCACTCTCGCGCACGCGCTGCTCGCAGCCGCGATGCCCGCGGCGATCTTTCCGGTACAGTGCGTGCTTTGGATTCCTATCGGGATTATCGGACTTCGCCAGTTCGGCGAAACGCTGGCGCGCTACGATCCGATCTGAGCGGGCGCCGCCATCGCGAGTTTTTCCAGCATCGTGCGATTGAATTGCGTCAGGTCGCTCGAACCGCGCGACGTCACCCAGTTGGCGTCTTGCACGACGGGTTGATCGCGGTACAGACCTCCGGCATTGCGGATGTCGTCGGCAATCGAGGAGCTTCCGGTAAGCTGGCGGCTTCGCGTTACCTGTGCGGAGATCAACACCTGCGGCCCGTGACCGATAACGAAGACCGGCTTCTTTGCAGCGTCGAATTCGCGGACGAAACGCTGCACGTCGCGATTGCTGCGGATGTGATCGGGCGAAGCACCTCCAGGAACCAGGAGCGCGTCGAAGTCTTCCGCGGTGCAGTCGGCCACCAACTCTTCGGCCTTGGCGCTGCCCGCGTCGTCGAGGCCCTTCTTGCCGCGAATCTTGGTGCGCGACCGATCGTCGACGCCCACGATGGTCACGATCGCGCCCGCTTCCTCGAGGGCCCGGCGAGGCTCCTGGAGTTCCATTTCTTCGAAACCGTCGCCGATCAACGCGGCGATCCGCTTACCTTCTACTGATTGCATCCGCCCCTGATTCTCTACGCCCTCAAAGTGTCCCACCGGTCTGCTCGCTGGCTGCCCGAAGGAGGTAGGTCATCTCTACTTCCAGCTTTCCCAAGCGGTCGACGACCGTATCTGCGGCCAGCGCCTCGAGCACGGGATTGCGTTTCGACATATCCGCTTCCGGTACCGGATGACGCGGATTGATTTCGCGCATGTAGATGCGCGCGTCGTACCGGACCGGACCTTCCGGCAAGAAATACAGCGGATCGAGCCCCGACGCGTAGACTTCCAGCGAGAGCAAACCCGACTTTTGCATGAATTCGATCGGACGCATGCGTAGCGCCAACACGATTCGCGCCAGCGGAGCGACCGCCAGCCGCTCCCGGCCGGCAAAGACCGCCTCGAGTTGGTGCGCACTGAGGTCAGTCAATTGTGCGAGACCGGCCGCGTCGAGCTGCGCCGCTTCCGCGAGCTTGTGCAATGCTGCGCCGAAGGCCGGCCCTCCGGCGGTGCCTTGCGTTCCGTCCCACGCCGAACCGTTCGCGTCGTTCATGGACACGGTTCACTTCGAACGAAAATCGTATCGTCCTCGACGCGCACTTCGAAACGCGGAACGCGCGCGAAATCGCCGAGCGTCATCTTTCCGGTGCGAACGTCGAAGCACCACGCATGCCATGGGCACGTGATGTAATGCTCTTCCAGAAACCCGTCGGCGAGCGGACCGCCTTGATGCGGGCAAACGTTCTCGATCGCGAAAATGTCACCGGCGACGTTGAAAAGCGCGACTTCGTAGCGGCCGACCGTAACGCCGAGCCCGCTTCCCTGCGGCACTTGATGGAGTTTGGCAACCGGAGCGAATTCCGGTGAAGCCGCTTCGTTCACGTCGACATGACCGCGGCGGTGAGGCCGCCGTCGACGGCGATCGTCTGCCCGGTGATATACGATGCCTGCGTCGAGGCCAAGAATGCCACGAGCGGCGCGAATTCGTCCGGCTGCGCGATGCGATGCATCGGAATCGCGGCCGCGACTTGCTTCCAGGCTGCCTCGTCGGAATACAGCTGGCGCAAGCGGTCGGTCGCAATGCGACCGGTCGCGATGGTGTTGATCGTGACGCCTTCGCCGGCGACTTCCAGCGCGAGCGTCTTCAAGGCGGCCACCACGCCGGTTCGAAAGGCGTTCGACAACATCAAATTCGGAATGACGGATACGACGCTCGACGACTCGAGCGCGACGATGCGACCCCAGCTTCTCTCGCGCATCGCCGGCAACGCGTTGTCGACCAGCCGCAGGATTCCGCGCATGACCGTCTTATACGCCGCGTCCCAGTCGCCCGCGGACATCTGCGTGTAGGTGCCGGGCTTCGGTCCGCCGCCGTTGGCAATGAGAATTTGCACGTCACCCAGCGCTTCCCGCACGCGCGCAAACGCGGAATCGATCGACGCTTCATCCGCCAGGTCGAGCGGCACCGCGAGGGTTTGCGCGGCGCCGCGCGCCTTCGCGTCCGCGGCGACTTTTTCCAATTCCGCGGTGCGGCGCGCCGCGAGCGCAAGCGTGCAACCCTCCGCCGCCAGCGCCAACGCGCACGCGCGCCCGAGGCCGGAGCTTGCGCCACCGACCAACGCGACTTTGCCGCGAATGCCGAAATCCATCACGCCTCTCCCGGCGCCTGGCGTATCGGCGAACGTTTCCAGAAGTAGTACACGATCGCGCCGCCCGCAAGGACGGCCCCGCCGATGAGCGCGTTGATCGGGTACGTGACGAACGTATCCAGGACGACTCCGGAAAGTGCGATCAAGAACAGCACCGTCGTGTACGGATGCCCCGGCGTTTTGAAGGGCACCACCGCATCCGCACTCGTTCCCGCATCCCGCCGCCGGAACACGAAGAGCGCAATCGCCGCCATGCCGATGAACGAGAATTCGAACGACACGACGTAGTTGATGATCGTTTCAAACGTTCCGCTGAGCGCGATCAGCGCCGCGACGAGCCCTTCGAGTGCGATCGCCACGACGGGCACGTGCGTTTTCGGGTGTACCCAGGCGGCCTGCTTGAAGAACAAACCGTCCGCGGCCATGCGATGATATACGCGCGGCGCCGCCAGCAATTTCGTTGAAATGTATCCCAGCGTCGAGAGCGCCACCGTTGCAGCGATCAACCGGCCCCCGAGCGTACCGAAAGCGGCCCGCAGGACGTCGGATGCGGGAGTCTTCGTCAGCATAAGCCCTTGCGCGCCGAGGACGCGAAGGCACGCGGCGTTCGTCAGAAGGTACGCGGCAATCACGAGACCGATGCCGATCACGAGACCGCGCGGAATCGTTGTCGTGGGATTCTTCGTTTCTCCGGTCAGATACGTCGGAACCACGAAACCGTTATAGGCAAAGAACACGGGAATCATCGCGATTCCGAGCGCGGCGAGCGCGCTGCCGCCGCTGGAAAACGCCGCGACTGGTGCGGTGGCGGCGGGGACGGGTTTTGCGACGAAGCCCACGACGATCAGAAACGCCAGCGCGCCGAGCTTCAGAATAACGAGGACGTTTTGCGTCGTGCTGCCCTGTCGCACGCCGAGACAGTTGATCGCCGTAAAGAATCCGATGGCAACCGTCGCAAGCAGCGCCGCCGGGACGGCGAGACCGGTCAGGGGCTCGAAGTAATTCGCAAAGGTGATCGCCGCGGCCGCCATCGCGCCCGTATCGAAGATGAACAACATCATCCAACCGTAGAGAAACGCAAACACGGGATGAAACGCGTCGCGCAGATACGCATAGAAACCGCCATCGCTGGGCCGTCGGGCGGCAAGCTCGGCAAAGATCCACGCGCCGATCAATGCCACCACTCCGCCGAGCACCCACGCGAGAAGAATCAAAAACGGCGTGTGCGCACGCACCGCCACCACCGACGGTGAGCGAAAGATTCCCGATCCGACGATCGAGCCGACCGTCACCAGCGCGAGATCGAACACCGTCAAACGCCGGAGCAGGGCGGGGACCGCGGGTTGTGCCATGCTCCGCCGGATTCGCTTTACAGCGGCGGGCCCTTCTGCTATGATGCGGCGGTCGCCGGAGCGGGTCCACTGCAGCGCCAGGGGCGTGCCGCCTGCATCCGAAGCGAGCCTATCCTGCGCAAGGAGCCTTCACCTGTGCCACTGACCAAAGCCGAGAAATCGGACATCGCGACCAAATACGGGCGCGGTCCGAACGACACCGGATCAGCCGACGTGCAAATTGCAGTCCTCACCGCGTCGATCAATCAGCTCACCGAGCACTTGCGCGTCCACAAGAAGGATCATCACAGCCGCCGCGGCTTGCTCTTGCAGGTCGGTCAACGACGCCGCTTGTTGAACTATCTCCAGCACAAAGATCTGGAGCGCTACCGCAAGCTCATCAACGATCTCGGCCTTCGCCGCTAGCTTTCCGAAGCACGCCCAGCGCTCAGCGGGAGACGGTGAACGCGCGGGAACCCACCGCGGCCGCGAGCGGACCGATGCCGATCGCATAGGGGAAAGCCCGCAAGGTATACGCTCCGGTAATTCTCGGTGCGAATATCGTCCCGACGGCGGGCGAACGTGCGCCGGGTTCACCGTTGCGCGCAACGTACAACCATTGGGTTGAGTGCAGTCGCCCGGCGGCGTCGAGGATTTGCACGCAAACCCGCACCTGCCCGACGAAGACACCGCTTTCGTATCCGAATTGCTGCGAGTTTCCTTCATTGATCACCACGGCTCTCGGGAGCAGCATAACGCCCGGAGAAATTTCGGACGAAAGAGAAAATTGCGTCACGCGACCGCGCAAACCACTCCGATAACCGGGAGCTCGCGTAAAGTTCCACTTGACCTTCTCTTGGTAAAGCGCGAACAGGTTGCGTTGAATCTGACTATCGCGGAGATTCCAAATGCGGTCCGGCTTTTCGTCAATCGAATACGGTACGTGGTTCCAATCGACGCCCGCCGCTCCAGAATTCGCTCCAACATATTGCACGGCGATTGAATATATTGCCGCGACGCAGCAGGCCGCAGTGGCAGCGCGAACCCGCCAGCTTCCGCGAGCGAACGCGCCGAGATCGCGCGGCAACCAAAGAGCAAGCAGCAACGCGCCGACCCCGACGATGTCCGTTAAAAACCTCGGACCATACGTCCAACCGCCCCACCATTGCGTGTAGAAGGCGTAACAGCCAACGAGAGCCGCGGACGCTGCCGCAAGCGTAAGGAGCAAGCGAGCTTCAAAGTCGGACGAGCGGAGCAGCGTGCCCAGTGCCGCGAGCGAGAAAAGCAACACGGGTGTATAGACGAAGAGCCCACGGCTCGGGCTAACGAGCAAGCCGGCGAACCGGGCCAGCGCCGGCACCGCGGAGTTCGCGAAAAGATGCAAATCGTTTCCGTAACCACCGGATAATGAGTGGAACATTTGCCAGTTCCAAAGAATCCCGGGCGCGACGCCGATCGCAAAGCCCAACACGAAGAACGTGAATCGCCACCGCAAACGGAACGCCAAGAATATCAAGGTTGCCGCAGAGAAGATCAGCGACGTCGGGCGGATTACCGGTAGGAATCCGCAACAAATTCCCGCGAGAGAAAACCACACCACCGCGAGCCCCTGCGCGCGGGAGCCCCGGATCAAGCAATAAACCATTGCCAGCAATCCGAGATTCACGGGTGCATGCTGCCAAAGTGCCTGAGAGCCGATCGTCCACATCTCCGTGCCCAGCGCAAAGACCACGGTCGCGGCTCCGGCCTGCAGCGGCGTGGTAAAAAGCAACGCCGTCGCAAGAAAAATTACTGCGCACAATGCAGCGATCAGTGCTGCCATGCGTTTTTCCACTCGACGCCGCGTGCGTTCGTACCGCGGCGCGGTGATGCGCTGATGCCCGTCCTTGACGTAAAGCAACGCATATGCAGGAAACGTCAGAATTGCGGTGCCGATCGGAAACATGGTCGTAAGGTGATGATTGCGCGCCTGCACGAAACCATAATGCGCGCCGGCACGCGTGAAATCGGTTTTTCTAAATTCGTCAAAATCCAAACGATGACGCTGCAACGCGTTGAATGCGAATTCAGTAGTCCCTACGCTGTCGCCGGCACCCAAGAATATGCCGTTCGACATATAAATGCCGAAAGTGCCGAGGAACACCGCGACATAGAGCGCTAAGCGCTGCACCGCCGAGCGGGCGACGCTTTGCCTCAGCGCGGGAAGACGCTCGCGCGCGTTTCGGCGCGCTTAGTTGACGGCGTGCGGTTTAGGACGGCGCAGCGAATGCGCCACTGCCCAGTCGTGCAATTGCGAGAGAATCGGCAGCAGCTCGTGCGCTCCGCTCGTGGCGCGATACTCCACGCGCGGCGGCACCTCCGCATAGACTTTGCGTTCGACGAGGCCATCCGCTTCGAGGTCTCGCAGAGCGCTCGTCAACACCTTCTGACTTACCGTGCCCAGCTGGCGTTGCAACTCTTTGAAGCGCAGCACCGGCACCTTCGTCAGCTCGATCAGGATGAGCAGCTTCCATTTATCTGCAATGCTCGCGATCGCGCTTTGAACCGGACACGTCTCACCCTGCGGCAACGCCGGAACCGCTGGACGTGGCAGTTGCGTGACGACTTGTTCCACGATGACCTCCATCAGACGCCCCCCAAAACGCCCGCAGGATTCGCGGGGTTGCAATGGACAGAAAGGATCTATGGCCACCACGATGGTCCCCACCGTCCAGGTGGAGCTCGACCGCACCGTTTCGGCACTTCGCCACGCGGCGGATGCCTGGGCGAATGCCGACATCGAGGAACGCATCGAGCTGCTGAGCTCGATGCGGGAACCGGCGCTGGCGAACGCCGCCGAATGGGTGCAGCGTGCGTGCGATGCAAAAGGTATTCGTCGCGATTCTCCACTTGCCGCCGAGGAATGGATCACCGGTCCGTGGGCATTGCTGTATGCCGTTAACCGTTACATAAGAACGTTAACTGATATTAAGAATGTCGGACACGTCACGCTCCCGCGAGCAGGCGTGCATTCGCGTCCGGGTGGGCAAATCATTGCGCGAGTTTTTCCGGTCAACGTTTTCGATAAACTGTTTCTCAGCGGCGTCGAGATCGACGTGTGGATGCAACCCGGCGTTACCGCGGCGACATTGCCGGCCACGATCGCGCCGTTCTATCGCGAGAACGTCCACGAAGGGCGCACCACGCTCGTCCTGGGTGCCGGAAATATCGCGAGCATTCCGCCGCTCGACGTTTTGTACAAGATGATCGCCGATGGGGCGGTCTGCATGTTGAAAATGAATCCGGTGAACGAATACCTCGGACCGATCTTCGAGCGCATTTTTTCGCCGTTCATCGCGCGCAGTTTCTTGAAGATCGTTTATGGCGGAGCCGAAGTGGGCGCATACTTGTGCGAGCACCCCGGCATCGACGAAATCCACATGACCGGCAGCGCCGCCACGCACGACGCAATCGTCTTCGGCGCGGGCGAAGAGGGCGCCGCACGCAAGGCACATGGCTCCCCGCGTCTTCAGAAGCCGATCTCGAGCGAGCTCGGAAACGTCAGCCCGACCATCGTATTGCCGGGGCGCTGGTCGAGCGCCGACCTCGCCTTTCAAGCGCAGAACATCGTAACCCAAAAAATGCACAACGCCGGCTTCAACTGCATTGCGGCGCAGGTGCTCGTCGTGCCGGAGCAATGGGATCAAACCGATGCCCTGCTCGCGGAAATCGAACGCGTCTTTGTGGAGAGTGAAGGACGAGCCGGATACTATCCGGGCGCGCACGCGCGTCACGCGCGCCTGCTGGAGTCGACGCCGAACGCCCGCGTTTTCGAGTGCGGCGATCCCGCCGCGCTTGCACCTGCGCTGCTCGAGCTCGACGCCGGCCTCACCGGCCATCCGGCTTTCACGACGGAAGCGTTCAGCAGCGTGCTCGCGGTCGTGCGGCTACGCGGCGAAACCGCCGAGACGTTTTATGAGAACGCCCTTCGCTTTTGTAACGAAAAGCTCGCCGGAACGCTCGGTGCAACGATCGTCGTGGACCCCGCAACGGAGCGCCGGCTCGGCGAGCGTTTCGAAGATGGGATTGCAGCGCTTCGCTACGGCTCGGTCGGAGTCAACATTTGGGCGGCGGTCAATTTCTTGTTGACCGAAGCGACGTGGGGGGCATATCCGGGCAACACGCTCGACGACGTCCAAAGCGGAATCGGCGTCGTGCACAATGCTTATCTTTTCTCACGCGCGCAAAAAAGCGTCGTGCGCGGTCCGTTTTATCCGTTTCCGCGCGGTGTCGCGCACGGGCAATTCGCAATGCTTCCAAAGCCGCCGTGGTTCGTGACGAATCGCACCGCGGCGGAAACCGCGCGCCGCTTGACGGAATTCGAAGCGCGCCCCGGCTGGAGTCATGTGCCGGGAATTCTGACGGCCGCTTTGCTGGGCTAGAATCCTAACGCCGCACCGGCCGGCGAGCGCGGATCGCTGCCGCCGAAGAGCCGGCCCGAGCGCGGATCCACCACGATCGTCTGCGCGGAACCCCACTCTTCGAAGCGATCGTCGATTGCGTACCCCATCTCACGAAGACGTTGCGCCGTTGCTGCCGTGAATGCGCGAGGCTCCACGTAAACCAAGTCCGGCAACCACTGATGATGAAAGCGCGGCGCCGCGACCGCGGCCTGCGCGCCCATTCCGAAATCGATCGCGTTTTGGATCGTTGCGAGCGTGGTCGTGATGATGCGCGGACCGCCGGGCGATCCCGTCACCATGAAAAGCTTGCCGTCGCGGGTCACGATCGTGGGCGTCATCGACGACAGCGGCCGCTTTCCGCC
>JAFAIW010000169.1 GCA_019236495.1 Vulcanimicrobiota bacterium
CGAAGTCGACGGTGCGAACGCCGCCCGCACGCTCTTGGAGAAGCACGCCGTCGCGCCCGAGCGCATCGACTTGGCGTGGGACGCGATCGCGCTGCACGATTCCGGTGGAATCGCCCGCTTCAAACAGCCTGAGGTGCGCTTGGTCAACGCGGGCGTCGCGGCTGATTTCGGCGCGAACTTGGATCGCCTCGGGCGGTACGACGTCGTGGCGGTGCTCCAAGCCGCACCCCGCACGAATTTCATTCCGGCGTTTCTCGCGGCGGTGGCGGAGGTGGCGCGCCGCAAACCGGACGCATGCGGCAATTGCTTCGTGGTCGACGTCGGCTACCGGATGGTTCCGAACTTTCACCTGTCAAACTTCTGCGACGAAGTAAAAGAGGATCCGTTCGAAAGCTTCGTCTAGACGCCGATGGCCTTGAGAAGGATGCGCTTGGGGCGCTGCCCGTCGAATTCGCCGTAGTGCACGCGCTCCCACGGGCCGACGTCGAGCTTCCCCTGCGTCACCGGAACGATCACTTGGTGGCCGAGAAGCATGCGTTTGAGATGCGCGTCGGCGTTGTCCTCTCCGGTTCGGTGGTGCAGATATTCCGGTTTGCTCGGGGCAAGCTCTTCGAGCCACGTCATGATGTCGCTCCAGAGTCCGCTTTCGTGGTCGTTTACGAAGACGCTCGCGGTGATGTGCATCGCGCTCACCAAAATTAGCCCGTCGGTGAGATTTGCGGTATTGCGGAAGCGTTCGACGTGGTCGGTGATGTCGATGATCTCGTAGCGCTTTTCGGTGCGCATCGTGAGGTATTCCGTGTAGGCAATCATCCGTAGAGCGAAGCGGCCTCAAGGAAGCGGTGAAAGCCGGTCGATTGAAGGTCCGGCGCGTTGTGCCGGAAGACCGTCCCGCCGTGTTGCGCGACCATCGCGTTCACGAGCGAGGGATCGTTCTCGCGCACGTGCGCGAACAGCGCATACGCCCCGTTCGGAAGCTGTGCGTCGAGTTCGTCGAGGGCCTCTTGCGCCGCGCCGGAGAGGTCGGCTTGGACGAGCGTTTGTGCGTCCGCTTTGACCAAATTGCCGTCGAGGCCGCGACCATAGACGACTGCGCTGAGCACGTCCATTCCCAGGCGCAACAGATCCGCGTGGGCCGCGCGCGCAGCCTCCGGCGACGTGAAAACCGCCGCCAAGTAGCTGTCCATAGGCCTTCACTCTACACCAACGAGGCGGGCGCGAACAGGGGTTGACAAGAAACAGAAGAGTTAGTATTCGACGCACTCGCACATCGAGCGCGCCGTCACATCGTCGCGGTGCTCGCACGCAGCGGCGGCGAGTTGCCGTCGGGTTATCTCGCCAAGCGTTTCGGACACAGCTGGCCAACGACGACGCGTCATTTGCGCGTCCTCGAACAAGCGGGACTGATCATCGCGCGCCGGGCGGGGCGTACGTGTCACTATCGACTCAATCGCGAACGCCTCGACGAGACGCTGCGCGGCTGGCTCGACAAAATCGAAGCGCCGGAACCCACGCAACGGTGGTCGTCAACCGGATCGAAACACACGAAAGGATTGCGCAAATGATCACGCTGTTTCGGGTGACCTTGGAAGTCGACGATATCGACAGAGCTGCAAGGTTCTACAGCGATCTTCTCGACATGGCCGGGACGCGGCATCCCGGTGCGCGACACTACTTCAACTGCGGCGGCGTGATTCTCGCAGTGCTCGACGTCTCAGCCGGCGGTCTCACGCCAACGCCCGGACCCAAGTCGCTGTATTTCGCAGCGGACGAAATCGAGCCGATTCGCGAACGCGCGTCCAAACTCAATGCGCTCGCGCCGTATCGGGTCCACGGCGAGCCGGCCGGCGATATTAGCGAGCGGCCGTGGGGAGAGCGCTCATTTTACGTCGTCGACCCATGGGGCAACGATCTCTGCTTCGTCGAGCAGGGCACGTTGTACACCTAAGTCGTGAAGGTCCTTCGTTACCCCGGTGCGACGAAGCGGTCGGGGGACGCGAACAACTTGCTGGGCCACGAATACATGCGGTGTCGCGGATAATCGTAGACGATGTTAAAGCGCTTGAGGATGCCCGTCCCGATGCTACCGCCTTGCTGCGTGTCGGTGAACGCTCCGCCGGTTTGGCGCGATGCGCGCGTTACCACTTGAGTTAGGCGCATTCCGAGCACTTCGACCGACGGCAAGCGAAACACGTCGGCATAAATTGGGCCACCCAGCCCATAACCCGTGATGATGTTGCGCTGCGAGGGGTAGCGATCGTAGAAACCGTTGGCGCGGGCAAACGGTCCGAACAAGGTCAGCGACGAGCGATCGCCGGTATCGATCACGACGGTCGTTGCGACTCCGTCCACCTTCGCCGCAATTTCCGGAATCGTTCCAACGAGCGTGAATGCCGTCTGCGTAGCGCCGCCTGGGACAACGGGTGCGGACCGTTCGAGAACGATCGTTTGCGAATCGACGTCAACCCGGACGGCAAAGCGTTGGAGGATCGAGTACCCAACGATGCCGTCCAGGTGCGGAAAATGAAATCTGCGGCGAATTTCGCCCAAGTCCACGACGTCGGTAGCGATGTTGGTAAACGACTCGGGACCGATGCGGAGCGACGCGAGAGTCGTCGCGCCGCTCGTCACGGCGCGATTCCCCGCCCCGGTTTCGGCGCCGTTGGAACGCACGCGAAGGCCCAGCGTGCGAGCCGTTTCGGGGGTGATCGTCATGCCCGGATCGCCCGTATCGACGATGGTCGTGAATTGCCGTCCGTCGATCGTGCACCGGATCAGCATGCGATTGTCGAAATACGTGAACGGAATCGGCGCGCTCGCCGGCGGTCCGAGAAACGCAAGAAACGAAGCCAAAAACACAAGGCCCATGAACGCTCGCTACGCGTTCACGCTTCCGCCGACCTCGAAGCGGGCAGAAAGGGGGCAGTCCGGCGTTTTAGGCAGAAGCACGGTTGCTTCGGAGGTATCGACGTGAAAATTCCGACCCTGCTGATTGCCGCGCTCCTGGCGTTGAGCGCGCAAACCCCGGCCCCGGCCCCGCCCGCCGCCAATGCGGCCGGCGCACCCGCGACGACGACCGCGCGCCCTCACCATTTGGTTTACGAATTCGGGTGGAATACGAAGGCCGCCAAGTCGGGCAACGGCACCGGGACGACGACGATCGACATCGGCGCCGTCGCGCCGGATGGCGGCGTGATGATCAGCGGCACCGACTTCTGGTGGAACACCGCGCGCGCCCGCGCGACGAACACGTGCGAAGTCTATCCGAACGGCGGCGTCGCGTGTTTGGAGCGGCCATACGCGATTTCTCCAATCCAGCTGACCATCTTTCCGCTGCTCGGCAAGAGTTTCTTCGGCGGGCTTTCGAACGGCGCGCACGCGAACTGGCAACAATCGTCGTCGGTGAAAGCTGCGGTCATTCCCGGCGGCAACGTCGCCTTCACCGGAAACTTATACACCTGGGATTGCGTGTACAAGATGGAAGGCAAAGGACACGAAGCCACCGGGACGCCCGTGATTCTCGTGCAGCTGCACGGGACGATGGATCAACAAGGCGGACGGTACGGCGCAGCCAAGCTGAAAGCCGGCGTTGCGTTCGACCCAAGCATCCGCATTCCGGTGTTCATCGATGAAACCCGCAGCCGCCTACCGCAAATGAGCGTCTACAACTCGGAGTGGTATCAGCTCAAGTTGATCAAAGCATCGCCGTAGCTCGCTACGGGTTGCTCGGCGCTCCCGGATTTCCGGCAAACGGGCCGAACGGATCGAAGGCATACTGCGCTCCGCGCGGCGTTCCGTTTCCGACGACTTCGTTGTAGCCCGGTCGCGTCAGATAGTAGCCGTTGTTGCCCGGAATGTTGCTGTGGAAGATCGGATCGCCGAACGAACCCAGTGCTGCGAGGAAGTAGATCAAGTAGTTCGCGTTGCCGGCACGTCCGCCGAGCGTCGCATC
>JAFAIW010000179.1 GCA_019236495.1 Vulcanimicrobiota bacterium
TCGATCATGCCCGGAAAAGTAAATCCCACCCAATCGGAAGCGATGACGATGGTTGTGGCGCAGGTTTACGGGAACGATTTGGCGATCAGCTTCGGCGCGTCGCAGGGCAACTTCGAGCTGAACGTTTTCAATCCGGTGATGATCTACAATTTCTTGCATTCAACCACGCTCTTGCGCGACGCATGCACGATGTTCCGCGAGCACGCCGTCGAGGGTTTGGTCGCGAACGAGGACATCATCAAACGCTATCTCGACGATTCATTGATGGTGGTCACGGCGCTTTCCCCGCATATCGGCTACGACAAGGCGGCGGAAATCGCCAAGAAAGCCCATCACGAGAAGAGCACGTTAAAAGCCGCCGCGCTGAAGCTCGGATACGTGAGCGATGCGGACTTCGACCGGTTCGTCGTGCCGAAAGAGATGACGTACCCGAAATAGCGCGAGCACGATTCCGATGAGCGACCGCCTCGCCGTGATCTCCATCGGAACGAACTCGACGCGATATCTCATCGCCGATTTCTCGGCAAAACGATACCGGTTTTTCGGGCAGCCGATCACGCGCGTGCTGGCGCAACGCTCCGTGGGGACGCGCGTCGGCGAAGGACTACAGGAAGCGGGTTTTCTGGGCGAAGCCCCGATCTGGCGCACGCTGGATGCGGTTGAGTCGCACCTTGACGCGATGGCCGGACAGTTCGACCGCTTGTACGCGATCGCGACCAGCGCGCTGCGCCGCGCCGCTAACGCACACGTTTTCACCGAGCGCGTGCGCGCCTTGACGAGCGTGCCGCTGCGCGTGCTCTCGGGAGACGAAGAGGCGCGCTGTGCCTTTCGCGGCGCGGTCATGTCGATTCCGCACAGCGAAGAGCAGCGTTTCGGGGTTCTGGACACCGGCGGGGGGAGCACGGAATACGGCGTCGGCGATCACGATCACGCCGAGCGCGTGGTGTCGTGCGAAACCGGTGCGGTGCGCTTGACGGAAGCCTTTCCGAAACTGGCCGAAGGCGGCCGTTCCGGTCTGCGCAAGACGATCGAGGGGGCGCGCGAAAGCGCGCGAGAAATGCTGGCGCCCCTGGCGTCATTTGAGGCGGTGCACGACCTGGCCGTCGTCGGCGGAACCGCAACCACCACGTGCTCGCTGATTCGCGGCAATCGAGGGCGTTTTTCGCATATGGACTTCACCCGCTCGGAGCTCGAAGAAACGTTCGAGCGGCTGGTGGAACTGCCGCTGCGCAAGCGGCGCCGCCTGGCCGGAATGAACCCTCAGCGCGCCGACATTTTGCCCGCCGGCATGATCGTGTTGGATGCTGCGCTGGAACTTACCGGACACGATCGCGCGACCGTGAGCACGACCGACATGCTCTTCGGATTTTTGCTTCTCGAGCACGAGGGTTCCGCGGTTTTGTAAAGATTTTCGAAATAACCAGAAAATAACAGGCAGGACCTTGCAATTTGCGCCTCCCTCAAAAGTCGCAGTTGCGGCATTCGTCGTATTAGGGGGCGCACGCTCGCGTTACTATGCCGCTCATGCAAAAGACACTGGCGCTCGGCGCATTCCTGGCAGTCCTCGCCGCACCGGCTGCGGCACTCGCCGACGAGCTCAGCTCGTCACTCGTTCCCGACGGCACCTACACCGTCAAAGTCGAACGGGTCGATGACGCGCAACACATCACGGTTCGCATGGACAACGGCATCGAAACCACGTTGCCCGCAAAGGGAGCGGTCAACTTCAGCGCGGTCAAGGCGAACGACACCGTGATGGTCTCCATCATCGGCGGTAAGGTTCCGGTCTTCAAAGTCAAGTAGGCATAGGCTTGCGGCGGCGCCCTCACGAATGCCGGATGTTCGATGGCATCCCAAGGGCGCCACACCAACGATTTGACGATCCGCGTAGCGACGGTAAACGGATCGGGAAGTCAGTCCTCAAATCTGGTGTTGGCAAACGCGATCTTCCGCCTCGGCATTCCCGTCGCGCCGAAAAACGTTTTTCCGTCTAATATCGAGGGACTTCCGACCTGGTTCGACGTCCGGCTCTCGCCGGAAGGCTATCAATGCCGCAGTCGCGAGGTCGACGTGCTGGTCGGGCTCAACGCCGCCACGTGGGATAGCGACGTCGCCGGCGTAAAGCCGGGCGGCGCCATCGTCCACGAATCCGCGTTCCCGGTGTTCGGTCCGCTCAAGCGCGACGACGTTACCTTCTATCCCGTGCCGTTCAACGAGCTTGCGAAGAAGCATTTCGAGCAAGGCTCGCTGCGCAAGTATCTGGTGAACATGGTGTACGTGGGCGTGCTCGCGCATTTGCTCGACATTCCACTGGACGCCATCGAGACTGCGGTGCGCGGTCAATTCAAAACCAAACCCAAAGCGGTCGAGACGAACATGAGCGCGGTGCGACTCGGAGCGGACTATGCGCGCGAGAATTTGCCGAAGCGCGATCCCTATCGCCTCGCACCGATGGAAGGCCTCACCGAGAAACTGATCTTCATGGACGGCAATCGCGCCGCCGCGCTGGGTTGCTTGATGGGCGGCTGCACCGTGGCGGCGTGGTACCCGATCACGCCTTCGTCATCGCTCTGTGAATCGTTTATCTCGTTGTGCGAACGCCATCGCATCGATCCCGCGACTGGTGAAAAGAAATTCGCGATCGTCCAAGCTGAAGACGAGCTCGCGGCGCTCGGTATGGTATTCGGCGCAACATGGGCTGGTGCACGCGCGATGACGTCTACCTCGGGACCCGGTCTTTCGCTGATGGCGGAATTTGCCGGCCTGGGGTACTACGCGGAATTGCCCGGCGTGATTTTCGACGTGCAACGAGCCGGTCCGTCGACGGGCTTGCCGACGCGCACCATGCAGGGCGACGTCGCATTTGCGTACACGCTTTCGCACGGCGACACGCGCCACATCGTGCTGCTGCCGGCGACGGTCGAAGAAGCGTACGAGTTCGGGATGCACGCATTCGATTTGGCCGATCGTTTTCAGACGCCGGTGTTCGTCTTGAGCGATTTAGACCTCGGGATGAACATTTGGATGACGCCGCCGCTGAAGTATCCGGAGAAGGGTTTCGATCGCGGCAAGGTGCTCGGCGCAAAAGAACTGGCGCTTTTGGAATCGTGGGGGCGCTATCGCGACGTCGACCACGACGGGATTCCGTATCGCACGCTGCCGGGCACCGAGCACGAGGACGCGGGGTTTTTCACGCGCGGTACCGGGCACGACGAAGAAGCGCTCTATTCCGAACAGCCCGAAACGTTCAAAAACAACCTCGACCGGCTGGTGCGCAAACACGCCACCGCGCGGGCCGCCGTTCCGGCGCCGATTGCGGATGAGTCCGGTAAAGCGGTGGCAATTCTGGCCTACGGTACGACGCACCACGCGGTCGTCGAAGCGCGCGAGCAATTGCGCGCGCAAGGTCTCGAGGTCGACTACTTACGAGTGCGGGGGTTGCCCTTCGCACCGGCCGTGGGCGACTTCATCGAGCGGCACGAACGCGTCTACGTGGTGGAACAGAACCGCGATGGCCAGCTCTACGGTCTGTTGCGCAACGAACTTCCGGCGGATCTCATCGGCCGGCTTCATTCGATTCGACACTACAACGGCGTTCCAATCGATGCGGCGGCTATTAGCGAACCGCTGCGCGACGAAGAACGGCTCTCGACGGCGGTGACGGCGTAACATGACGGCCACGAACGTAAATTTACTTGGACTGACGCGCGAAGTCTACAAGGGGCTTCCGACGACGCTCTGTGCCGGTTGTGGTCACAATTCGATCACGAACCATCTGATCAAGGCACTCTACGAATACGGCGTGGCGCCGCACATGCTTGCCAAGATGAGCGGCATCGGCTGCTCGTCGAAAACGCCCGCCTATTTCGTGGAGCAAGCGCACGGTTTCAACGGCGTTCACGGGCGCATGCCGTCGGCCGCGACCGGCGCGAAGCTGGCTAATCGCGAGCTCATGGTGCTGGGGATAAGCGGCGACGGCGACACCGCCAGCATCGGGCTTGGGCAGTTCTGTCATATGGTGCGGCGCAACGTCGACGTGACGTATATCGTCGAGAACAACGGGTGTTACGGATTGACCAAGGGACAGTTTTCCGCTACCGCGGACTTGGGCTCGACCTTGAAGACTGGGAAAGTCAACGAGTACGAAACGATCGATGTCTGCGGTCTGGCGATCGAACTCGGCGGTACATTTGTAGCGCGGTCGTTTTCCGGCGACGGCAAGCAGCTGATACCGCTTCTTCAGGCCGCGTTCTCACATCGTGGAACGGCCGTGCTCGACATCATCTCGCCGTGCGTCACCTTCAACGATCACGACGGCTCCACCAAAAGCTACGCGTACGTCAAAGAGCACGAGCACATCTTGCAGACGCCCGACTTCATTCCGCACCAAAAAGAAATCAGCGTCGACTACGAGCCCGGCACGGTGCAAGACATCGTCTTTCACGACGGCTCGCGAGTGCTCTTGCGCAAGCTCGCGACCGACTACGATGCAACCGATCGCGTTGGAGCGCTCAAGGAAATTCACAGCGGGCGCAGCCGGGGCGAAATCGTGACCGGCCTGCTTTATGTCGATACGCGCGCGAGCGATCTTTGCGAAAAAGAAAAGCTCTCACTGCGGCCGCTCGCGCAAATGGGCGAAAGCGACCTGCGTATTTCCCGCGACGAATTCGCAAAGCTGATGACGTAATGTGTCAGTCTGACACGAGGATCAGCGCCAGGCCGGCGGCGGATAACCCTTCGCATACAGAATACTGATCTGCAGCTTCAGCGAATTCTTCGGCGCCATCGGGCTGTTCGCGTGAATGACCGTTCCCTCGTCCGCCAGCGAGATGTTCACCGTGCCCGATCCCAGACGCGCGAGGGTGCCGAAGCCAAGGCTCAGCGGGACGATCGACGAGCCGCGCTGCAAATCGAAAGCCCATAACGAATCCGCCGATTTCAAATACCAGCGCCCGCCCGGCAATCGCAAAAACAAGAGCGGCTGAAAACTGATCGCGCTCTGATTTCTTCGTGCCGATGGGCCTGCAATCGAAAACGCGCTTTGCATCAACGCGCCGAAGATAAAGTTGCTGCCGCGGCGCACCGAGAGGATCCCGCCCGCGGGGCCGAGCGTCCATTTGCCTGTTCCGAAGTTGGGATTCGATGCGACCGGAATTACCGCCGTGAGGCCCAACCCCCACCGCAGCTGGGTCAGCCGGTGGGTCGGAATGTAGTACATCTGCATGTCGGAAAAGCCACTGTCGAACCGATTGATGGTCGCAAGGCGCGGCAAACTGATCCGAAGCAACGTGCGCCCAACCGTCAAGATGTCCTCGCGCGTGGCGAATTGCACGATCTGCGCGTTTCCCGGGCCATAGGTGCTGCCGGTGTAGACGCCGCTCAGCGTGAAACTTTGCTGCTGTAAGGTGAGGTCCGTTCCGGCGGTCGCGTCTTGCAAAGCCGGAGTGACGACGACTTGCGCTAAACCCGCTCGCGGCAGCAGTAGAAAAACGAGGATTGCGAAAACGCGCACGCGCATGCCAAAGAATCTCCGGGCCACCTGGCAGAATCCTTTTCCGCCGCGTAGAAAGCGCAGTTGATGCGCCTCTTTGCGGAGCGGGAGTTCGTCGCCTATTTCTTCGCTCGGCAGTGCATGTCGCTCGGCGCGAGCATCGAAGACGTCGCGATCGGCTGGCAAGTTTATCAGCTGCGGCATAGCGCGTTCGATTTGGGCCTCGTCGGGCTGATCTTGTTCATTCCGCAATTGGTGCTCGCGTTGCCGGCCGGGGTGGTGGCGGATCGCTTCGACCGGCGCAAACTTTCGACGGCGATGGCGTGTCTCAACGCCGTCGGTCTCGGTGGTTTGATCGCGCTCGTGCTTTCCGGAAATCGCGCGATCGGGTGGTATTTCATAGCGATCGCGTTCATCGGAACGGCGCAAGCGCTGGCCATTCCCTCCCAACGGGCGCTGCTCGCGGGTATCGTTGCGGCGCATCATTTCGTGCGCGCATACTCGCTGACGTCGTCGGTGGGGCAGGTCATTCGCGTTGCGGGTCCGGCGCTTGCGGGTCTCCTGATTGCGATTCGAACGCCGCTAGCGTTTGCGGCGGCTGCGGCATCGTACGTGGTCGCAGCGTTCGGGTTCTTGCTGCTCGAGCGGCGCGACGTCGCGCCCGGCGGACCTTCGGTTTGGCATGACGCAATCGAAGCGGTGCGGTTTATCGTGCGTCGCAAAGTGGTGCTGGGTGCAATCTCGCTCGATCTCTTTGCGGTGCTCTTCGGGGGCGCCACGGCGTTGCTGCCGATTTTCGCCGTAAAAATTCTCCACGCCGGACCGACGGGTCTGGGATTGTTGCGCGCGGCGCCGGCACTCGGGGGCGGCTTGGTGGCGCTCTATCTTGCGCGGCGGCCGCTCTCGCGGCGCGGCGGACGAACGCTGCTCGCGTGCGTTTCAGGCTTCGGCGTCGCAACGATTGTTTTCGGGCTGTCGCAGAACTTCTGGCTTTCGTTCGGGGCGCTCGCGTTTGCGGGCGGGTTCGACATGGTGAGCATGGTGATTCGCAGCGTGCTGGTGCAGGTGCGCACGCCCGACGAAATGCGCGGCCGGGTTGGGGCAGTGGAAAATGTTTTCATCGGCGCTTCGAACGAGCTGGGCGCATTCGAATCCGGCACGGTGGCGGCACTGCTCGGCCCCGTCGCATCGGTCGTGCTCGGCGGAATCGGAACGCTCGTGGTCATCGCGCTGTGGTCGTGGTTGTTCCCGGAGCTCCGCAGTTTCGACGCTTTAACGGAGGAAGGCATAGTGTCACCCTAGCCTAGCCTCGTGTCACCCTGAGCCTGTCGAAGGGTGGCGTCGTCACCAGTCTTCGACAAGCTCAGACTGACACAAGCTCAGACTGACACAAGTTCAGACTGACACGTGAGCCTTTACCCCGAAAACCAGCCCGAGGGTTCGACCGCCAAATTCACGTTGATTTGTTTGACTTCCGTGTAGGCTTCGTATCCGTACGTTCCCAGCTCGCGTCCGATGCCGGATTGTTCGTAGCCGCCCCACGGCGCTTCGTTGTACGTCGGATGGTACGTGTTCAGCCACGTGATGCCCGCGCGCAACTTGCGCAGCACGCGATGACCTTTGGCAACGTCGTTCGTAAAAACACCGCCCGCCAGGCCGTAGATCGTGTCGTTGGCGAGGCGAATCGCATCGCTTTCGTCTTTGAACGTTTGCACGACGAGCACCGGCCCGAAGATCTCTTCCTGCACGACCTTCATTTGCGGCGTCGTTTGAGTGAAGATCGTGGGCACGATGAAGTTGCCGCGCTGTCCTAACTCGCCCTCGAGCCGGTGCCCCCCGCAAGCCAGATGCGCGCCTTCGTCGCGGCCGGTCGCGATATATTTCTCGACCTTCTCGGCGTGTGCTTTGGAAATCAGAGGCCCCATTTCGGTTTGCGGATCGAAGCCGTCACCCACGCGAATTTTCTTCGCGCGCTCAACCAGCGCTCCGACGAATCGATCGTGCAGCGACTCTTGCAGGAGCAGGCGCGAGCCCGCCGAGCAGACTTGCCCGGCATTCGCGTAGATCGCAAAGAGCGCATAGTCGACCGCCGTCGCGAAGTCGGCGTCTTCAAAAACAACGTTCGGCGATTTGCCGCCCAACTCGAGCGAGATTTTCTTCAAGTTTCCGGTGGCGGCGCGCATGATCGAGCGGCCCGTCATCGTTCCGCCGGTAAACGCCACTTTGTCGACCAGATGACTCTCGGCGATCGTCGCGCCGACGGTTGCGCCCGGGCCCGTCACGATGTTGACGACGCCCGCCGGAAATTCCAGCTCTTCGATGAATTGCGCCAGGCGCAGCGCGGTCAGCGGCGTTAATTCGGAAGGCTTAAGCACGCACGTGTTGCCCGCCGCTAGCGCCGGCGCCAACTTCCACACCGCCATCAAGAGCGGATAGTTCCAGGGAATGATTTGACCGCACACGCCGATCGGTTCGCGAACCGTCAGGGACTGCGACGGCGCGGGCACGTCGTAGGTTTGTCCTTGCGGTTTCGTTGCTAGCCCCGCATAGTAGCGAAAGCATCCGGCTGCATCGGCCACGTCGTAGCCGGTCTCGCGCAACGGCTTGCCGTTGTTCAGTGTCTCCATGCGCGTCAGCTCGTCGGCGTGTTCTTCGATCTTGTCGGCGAGACGAAAGAGCAGTCGCGCGCGATCTTGCGCCGGCATTTCGCCCCACGGACCCTCGTCGAAAGCGCGGCGCGCGGCGGCGATAGCCGCATTGGCATCCGCCGCCCCGCCTTCGGCGACGACCGCCACGGGTTCGGCGCTGGCCGGGTTGAGCAGCGTGCGCGTGGCGCCGTCTGCCGCTTCGACAAACGCATTGTCGACGAACATCAAGCAGACGTCGTTCCGCTTACGCAAGCGGGCGAGCATCGCGGCGCTATCCTGCGCGCGCGGCATCGTGTTGATCATCGTTTAACCTGCTTTCACGGGATGGTTCATCATAGCGTTGAGCGAGGCGGCCGCGCTTTCGCACACATAGTCGGCTTGGTCTTCGCCGATGGTTAGCGGCGGCTCGATCCGGATCACGCGCGCGTTCACGAGCGTTCCCGACACGAGAATGCCGCGTTCCAGCATCTGCTTACCGAATTCGAACCCGGTTTCGTTGTCGTGGAATTCGAGGGCCATCAGCAAGCCCTTTCCGCGAACGTCCACGATGATGTCCGGGTGACCCTGCGCGGCCCGCCGCAGGCCTTCGAGCATCCGCGCGCCCATCACGGCCGCGCGTTCGGGGAGCCGCTTGTCGAGCAGTTCGTGGATCGTCGCGAGCGCGGCCGCACACGCCACCGGATTCCCGCCGAAGGTGGTGGTGTGGAGGAACGGATTCGAAAAGAGGCGCGAAAAGACCGCGCGCGTTCCGATGCACGCGCCCGCCGGCACAACGCCGCCGCCGAACGCCTTCGCCAGGCAAATGATGTCGGGGGTGACGCCGTAATGCTCGCACGCGAACATCTTACCGGTTCTTCCCATTCCGGTTTGCACTTCATCCAAAATGAGCAGCGCCCCGAATTCGTCGCACAGTGCGCGCACGCCCGGCAGGTAGTCGTCCGAAGGAATATTCACGCCGCCTTCGCCTTGGATCGGCTCTAATAAAACCGCACCCACGTCTTCGCCGACCATTTGTAGGGTCGAAAACATGCGGCGCAATGCCGGAAGATCGTTGAACTGCACGTGCTCGATGTTCGGGAGCATCGCGCCGAAGGGGATGCGAAACTCCGCTTTTGCGCTCGCCGAGAGCGAGCCGTAACTCTTGCCGTGAAATCCCTTGGTAGCGCACACGACCGTTTGTTTCGATTTATCGTACGCGCGCGCGAGCTTGAGCGCGGCCTCCACCGTTTCCGTGCCGCTATTGCAGAAGAAGGAAAACTCCAACTGCGGCGGCGTGATCATCGCCAACGTCTTCGAAAGCATCGCACGGAGGGGATCGAGCAAGTCTTGGCTGTGCAACGGCTGGCGCCGCAACTGATGCATCACCGCGTTCAGAACGCTCGGATTGCTATGCCCGACGTTGAAAATCCCAAAGCCGCCGAGACAGTCGATGTATTCCTTGCCGGTGATGTCGCGGTAGCTGTTCGGTCCGGCGTCTTCCCACTCGACGACGGCCGCCGCGCGATCGACGTTCGAGGCTTTGCGGTATTCGAGAAATCCGGGATTGATGTGGTCGCGAAAGTTGTCGACCGTCTCGCGAATGATCCAATCGCGCTCGTCGGCCGAGATGCGGTCTTTGGTAATTAAGCCAAGAACTTTACTTGTGTAGTCGTATGCCTGTTTTTGTCGTTCAAGAATTTTGTTTCACCTCATGAGAGAAAACGGCGGAGCAGCATTCCGCAAAGATCGAGAGCGCCTCGTCGATGACGGCATTCGGCGCTACCAAGGGCACGAGTACGCGCACCACGTCGCCGTTGCCGGCCAACAGGAGCAACAATCCACGCTTGCGCGCTTCGTCGACGATGCGTTCGGCGTAGCTGCTCCCATCTGGCGCGCGGACGAATTCGATGCCGATCATCGCTCCGAGACCGCGCACGTCCGCGATTTGCGGCCACCGCTTGAATTCGGTGGCAAACGCCGTGCGTATCTTTGCACCGAGTTCTTTGGCGCGCGCCGGCAGATTCTCTTCCTCGATCACGCGCAACGCGGCGAGCGCGGCCGCGCATGCCACCGGATTGCCGGCGAACGTTCCACCCAACCCGCCCGGACCGGGCGCGTCCATGATTTCGGCTTTTCCGATCACCGCTGCCAGCGGAAGGCCGCCGGCGATCGATTTGGCAACCGTCAGCAAATCCGCTTCGATGCCCGCATGTTCGATCGCAAACATCGCACCAGTGCGTGCGAAACCGGTTTGAATCTCGTCGCAAATCAGCACGATGCCGTGGCGATCCGCGAGCTTTCGCAATGCTTGCAAAAACGCGAAAGGCGCGGGCAAGAAGCCGCCTTCGCCCAATACCGGCTCGATGATGATCGCTGCGACGTTGTCGGGCGAAACTTCGGCGGCGAACAGCGTATCGAGCGCGTCGAGCGCGCGCTCCGTCGACCAGCCGTGCCGTTCGGATGGATACGGCGCGTGATAAACCTCGGTGCAGAACGGCCCGAAGTGTTGCTTGTACGGCGCGTTCTTGCCGGTCATCGTCAGTGCCAGCAACGTTCGCCCGTGATAGCCTTGATGAAATGCGACGACGGCCTGACGGCGCGTATATTCGCGCGCGATCTTCACGGCGTTTTCCGTCGCTTCGGCGCCGGTCGAGAGCAAGAGCGTCTTTTTCGGCGTCGGGCCCGGCGCAAGACGGTTGAGCGCTTCCGCCACTGCGACGTACGGTTCGTACATCGCAACTTGAAAACAAAAGTGTGTGAGCCGCTGTGCTTGTTCGGCAATCGCGTTCGCGACCGCAGGATGGGTATGGCCGACGTTGAGCACGCCGATTCCGCCCACGAAGTCGATGTACTCGCGCCCCTCCACGTCGTGCACGATCGCGCCGTGACCGCGATCGATAAAGAGCGGGTGGGCCTGGCCGACGCCGCGCGGAACGCTGGCCGCGCGTCGCGCGCGGAGCGCTTCGGTGGTCTCGCTCATGACCTGCACGTAGGGATCCTTTCCAGGAGAGGGGTGCTTTCTAGTGTAACCGCTCCCCCGGGGCGCCATCTACGTGTATTCTCTACAAAGTCCGGGGCTTTTTTCGTACCCGTGTCACCCTGAGGTGCGCGCCGCAGGCGCGCCTCGAAGGGTCGTCACCCCGTGAAGCTGCGGGACGTGCTGGGCTTCAGCTCTTTGGCGCAGGCCCGGGTGGTCGCGGCCCAGGGCGCGCTCGACCGCGAGGTACGCTGGTCGCACGTGGTCGATCTTCCCGACCCGGCTCCCTGGGTTCGCCCCGGCGATCTGCTCCTGACGACGGGCTACAGCTGGCCGGCCTCCGAGGAGGAAGAGCGCCGGCAGACGCGCAGCCTCGCCCAGGCCGGGGTGGCCGCCGTCGCCCTCGCGGTTCCGAAATACATCGACCGTTTCTCCGACGCCGCGCGCGACGAAGCCGAACGCGCCGGGGTTCCGCTGCTCGAGATTCCTTTCGAAATTCCGTTCGCGCAAATTATGGAAGAGCTGCATCGCGCGATCATGGCGGAGCCGTATCGCATCATCGAACGCTCGGAAGCAATTCACCGCGAGTTGACGCGCGTTGCGGGCGGCAGCGCGACGCTCGACGATTTGGCAAGCGCGCTCGCGGGTCTGCTCGGACGATCGGTCACGTTCGAAGATCCGCACGGCAAACTATTGGCATTTGCCTCGGTCGACGAAGGCGATGCGGTGCGCAAAGAAACGCTCGCGCGCGCGCAGAGTTCCGACGCGACGATCGGCGCGCTCGAACGCTCGGGACTGGCGGCGCAAATACGCGACGCGTCGGGACCGCTGCGCATCCCGCCGCTGCCCGAAATCGGCATGACGGCGCGCGTCGTGGCGCCGATTCGGCTCGGCGCCGAACTCGTGGGCGTGGTGTGGATCATCGAAGGCAAAAGCGCGCTCTCGGAGTTAGATCACCGCGCGGCGGAGCACGCCTCGATTGTGGCGGCCATGCACATTGCGCATCAGCGGTCCCTCGAAGCGGTGGAATCGCGGTTGGGATATGCGTCGCTCCTCTCGTTTCTCGATTCCGAATCGCAGACGCCGCTCACCGAAGAACGTTTGCGGCTCTTGGGCTTGGACGTCGGTGCCCCACACCGCGTGGCGATTGCGGTGCTCGATGAAGAGCTTCCGCTGGCGCGCGAACAACTCGTCGAGCGCGATCGGATCGCGGAGCGCATCGCCGCGGCCTTGCGCGGGTTCGGGATCGTGCCGCTGATCGCCGTCTCGCTGAATCGCATCGCGTTCTTGCTTCCCGCCGGTGCGACGCCGCAACTCATCGACGAAAGCCTGTCGGACGAAGCGCTCTCGATCGTTTTGGGGCGCGAGCATGCCGGCACCGAGGGGCTGCGCCAAAGCTATCGCGAGGCGCTCTCGCTCTTGACGTACCGCTATCGCGGTCGTCTCTGCAAATTCGACGACGTGCTCGTACCGCGCGTGCTTTCGGGCGACGCCAAGGCGCGCGAAACGTTCTTGGGCGATCTCTTCGGGGCGCTGCGCAGCCGCAAGAACGGCAAGGAGCTGGCGTCGGCGCTCTTGGCCCTGGCACGCCACGGTTTTCGCTTCGGAGCGACGGCCCAGGCACTGGGCATTCACGCGAATACGCTGCGCTACCGGCTGGACCGGGCGACCGAAATTCTGAAGCTCGACCTCGACGACCCGGAGATTCAGTTCCGGCTCGCGCTGGCGGCCCGGCTTCTCGATCTGGAAAATCGCGATTGGTAGATGTGCCCGCTACCCAGAGGAGCGACCGGAATTTGGGTCACAACTCCATAGGAATGTCCGGGTGGGTGGCCTAGTACCGATGTAAAGCCGGCATTAACACGGAGAGGTCGTTAATGAAGAGACTCCTTTCTTTCGCGCTCCTCGGAGCGCTGATTTCGAGCTTCCTCGGAACCCCCGCCCTGGCCGGCACGACCGGCACCATGCGCGTGGTCGTCACCGACGCGAACACGCACGCGCCGATCGCCGGTGTGCAAGTCAGCGCCGTTTCTCCGTCGCAAAGCGCATCGGGGGTTACCGATGCAGGCGGCGGCACGACGTTCATCTCGCTCGCTCCGGATTCATACACGGTTTCGGTGCTGAAGAACGGTTACGACCCGCAGTCGCAGGCCGGTATCTCGATTTTCGCGGACCAAGGGCAAAACATCGCGTTCGCGCTGCACCCGAAGCTGAAGGAAATCGGTTCGGTGCGTTCGGTCGCGTCGTCGAGCTTGGTGCGCGCCGGTACGACCAGCGACGTCTACTCGATCAACCCGTCGCAGCAGCGCGCCGCCAAAGCCCTGGGTGGTTCCGGAAGTTTAGATCAAGCATACAGCGCGATCGCGAGCGTACCCGGCGTACAAATTCCTTCGGGCCAACAAGGCTGGTATCAGAGCGTTTTCGTGCGCGGCGGCGATTACGACCAAGTTGCGTACGAATTCGACGGCATTCCCGTATTGCGCGAATCCGACGGCGCGCCGATCGTTACGCTCTCAGCGCTCGGCCAGCAAGAAGTGCAGGTGTATACCGGCGGAACGCCCGCAACCTCGAACTCTCCCGGCCTTGCCGGCTACATCAATCAGGTGGTGAAGACCGGGATCTACCCCGGCTATGGTTCGTTCGATCTCGCGGGCGGCGCGCCGGCATTCTACCATAAAGCGTCGGCCGAAGCGGGCGGTGCAACCCCGAACCGCATGATCTCATACTACGTCGGCTTTGCGGGTGCGAATCAAGACTATCGGTACGGCAGTCAATTCAACGCCGTTTCCGATCCGTTATATTATTATCCGCTGTGGATACCGGGTTCGAACGCGAACTCGGCCGGCGTCAATTTGCTCGACGGCAGCTGCGGCGATCCGACCTTGACCACGCCGTGTCCCGGACCGAACTACGGCGCCGTCTTTAGCCCCGGTAACTCGTGGACGCAGATGAACAACAACGACCGCGAGACCGTTGCAAACGTTCACGTTGGAATTCCGCACCGGCACGACACCGGACGCGACGACATCCAGCTGCTCTACGTCACCGGCAACATCTTCACGACCTACAACAGCTCCGCGAATTTTCTGATGGGCTCCAATCCAACGTTCATCGGCACAATGAACGGCCTCACGCCGTTTACCAATCCGTTCAACTGGCTCGACGCCAGCGTCGCGGCGGGAGGCGGTATCTACAACGGTCCGCTCAACGCGCCGCCGAATCCCAACCTGCTGGTCAACGGGCCGTTCCCGAGCAGCCCGACGCTGCGGGCGCTGAACAGCCCGATCAATCCGAATCAAAACGACGGCGGCAGCAACGGTTACTCGATCGAAAAAGCGCAGTGGCAGCGCAACTTCAACGATCATTCGTACCTGCGCTTGATCGGTTACGGCGAATATACGAATTGGTTCTTGAACGGCCCGAACAGCTCGACACCGACCTACGGCGCGACGCTCTCCGATTACGAAGTCGAAGGGTGGATTTACGGCGGAACGGTTTCGTATTCGAACGCGCTCTCCAGCAAGAATCTGTTGACCGCGTCGGCGTCGTACATGACGCAGAGACTGCAGACCTACAATGCGACCTTCACGCAAGGTTCCAACAGCGGGCAATTCGGTTCCGTGATTGCGAATCTCACCGACGGCCAGGGGCATTGTTTCAACTTCACGACCGGGGCGCCATGGACGTGCTACGATGCAACGCAATGGGGCACTCCGGCGGCGGGCCTGACGCCGGCCCT
>JAFAIW010000253.1 GCA_019236495.1 Vulcanimicrobiota bacterium
TGTCGATGCCCGCAAAGCCCGAACGCATGCTGCGTTTGAGGACGACGACGTTGGAGGCTTTGTCGACGTCGAGAATCGGCATCCCGTAAATCGGCGAGCTTTGAACGTTGCGTGCGGCCGGATTCGTCACGTCGTTGGCGCCGATGACGAGCGCGACGTCGGTCTGCGGAAATTCCGGATTGATGTCGTCCATGTCGAACAGCGCCGTGTATGGGACGTTGGCTTCGGCGAGCAAGACGTTCATGTGACCGGGCATGCGTCCGGCCACCGGATGGATTGCGTATTTCACCGTGACGCCGCGCTTTTCGAGCTCGTCTTCGAGACGCTTGACCGAATGCTGGGCTTGCGCTACCGCCATGCCGTAGCCGGGAACCACCACGACCTGGCTTGCGTATGCGAGCATCGAGGCGACGTCGTCAATCGTGGTTGCGCGGAAGTTCTGCGGGGCGCCGGAGGCCGCCGCCGCACTCTGCTGCACGGATCCGAACGCGCCGAACAGGACGTTGGTGAGTGAGCGATTCATGGCTTTGCTCATTAACATAGTCAGCAACGTGCCGGACGCACCGACCAGCGCGCCGCTGATGATGAGCACGGTGTTGTCGAGCGCAAGGCCGGTTAGTGCGACCGCCAGGCCGGTGAACGAATTGAGCAACGAGATGATCACCGGCATGTCGGCGCCGCCGATCGGCAACACGAACAAAACGCCTAAAAGCAGCGCCGCGCCGAGCATGGCGCAGAATATCCAAATACCTTCTTGAGTGGGTAACGCGTAGCCGGCCGCAATCACGTACGCCCCGCTGGCTACGATCGCGAGTGCCACCAAGCCGTTGACGATCTGTTGTCCGGGATACGTGATTGGACGTCCCGTCATAACTTCCTGAAGTTTCAGAAACGCGATGATGCTGCCTGAGAAGCTAATCGCGCCGATGATTGCGCTCAGGACGATCGTGAGCCCCACATCGTATGAGAGGGGATGCATTGCATAGCCTGGTTGCTGTTGGCGGCTCGACATGATCCTGACGAATTCCGCCGTCGAGACGAGCGCCGCCGCGCCGCCGCCTGCGCCGTTGAAGAGCGCCACCATCTGCGGCATCGCGGTCATCTTCACGGCACGCGCCGAAACGAAGCCGATCGGCGCACCGATCGCGATTCCGGCAATCACCACCCACCACGAAACGATCCCGGTTCCGGCGAGCACCGCCACCAACGCCAGCAACATGCCCGCCATTGCGATGCGATTGCCGATGCGCGCGCGCGCCGGATGACTGAGGTATTTCAAGCCGATGATGAAGCAAATGCCCGTGGCGAGATACGCCCAGTCGACCCACTCCGTCGTCAGCGTCATGGTTTCGCCTGCGGTTTCGGCCTTGCTTTAAACATCTCGAGCATCCGTTCCGTCACCGCGAATCCGCCCACCACGTTGATGGTCGCCAGCGCAACCGCCACGATCGAGAGCGGAATGCCGAGCGGCGGGTAGGCCAAACCGGCGACGATGATTGCGCCGACCAGCACGATGCCGTGAATCGCGTTGGTGGCCGACATCAGCGGCGTGTGGAGCGTCGTTGGAACCTTCGAAATCACTTCGAAACCAACGAAGACCGCCAGTACGAAAACCGTGATCTCTTGCAGTAAGTGTGCGCTCACGAGGCCGCTCCAGCGGTGCCAAGTGCAGCGAGCGTCGGTTCGTGCACGATATTCCCCTCGTGAATCAGCGTGGTGCCTTTGGTAATCTCGTCGTTGAAGTCCAGTACGATCGCGTTGTCCTTGATCAAATGCTGTAGCAACGTGTGTACGTTGCGCGAGTAGAGCTGGCTGGCATGTTGCGGCACCGAACCCGCGAGGTTCGTCGTTCCGATAATCGTCACGCCGTTGTCCGTGACGACGGTCTCTCCGGGCTGCGTCAGCTCGCAATTCCCGCCGGCTTCCGCCGCCAAATCAACGATCACCGCGCCGCGCCGCATCGCCGCTACCGCGTCTTTCGTAATGAGAATCGGCGCGCGCCTGCCTGGAACAAGCGCGGTCGTAATCACGACGTCGGATGCCCCGATCGCGTCGATCATGTATTGCCGCTGCTTCGCAAGCTGTTCGGGCGTCAACTCTTTGGCGTATCCACCCGCGCCTTCAGCGTCGACGCCGAGGTCGAATTCCAAAAACGTCGCGCCTAAGCTTTGCACTTGCTCTTTGACGACCGCACGCGTATCGTATGCGCTGACCACCGCACCGAGCCGTCGCGCGGTTGCGATCGCCTGCAAGCCCGCGACGCCGGCGCCGAGCACGAGCACTTTTGCCGGTGGAATCGTCCCGGCGGCCGTGGTCAGCATGGGAAAGAACTTCGGCAGTGCCGCGGCAGCCAGCAGCACGGCTTTGTAGCCGGCGATATTGCTCTGCGAAGAAAGCGCGTCCATGCTTTGCGCGCGCGTGATGCGCGGAATTGCGTCCATCGAAAGCGCGGTTACGCCGGAGCGTGCCAACGTTCGTACGTATTCCGCGTCGCCGAGCGGCGCGAGAAAGCCGAGCACGATCGCGCCTTTTGGAAGCGCTTGCAAGTATGCGTCGCCGGGCCGTCCCACCCCGAGCAAAATATCGGCGTCTCGTACGAGCGTGGCCGGATCGGAGGCGATCGTCGCGCCCGCGTCCTCGTACATTCGGTCGCCGAAAGAGGAACGCACGCCGGCGTCGCGCTCGACGCGCACCGTTACGCCGCTCTTGGTCAATCTGGAAACAGTTTCGGGGACGAGCGCGACCCGGGCTTCGCTCGGTCCCTCGCGCGGAAGGGCTACGATCATGGCGCGGTGGTTTTCGCCCTTACAATCCAATCCCTACGAGGAAAAAGAGCGCCGCAAACGCGGCAAACCCCAAGAAATGCCCGATGAGTTCGCGCACGAAGCCGGAATTTGCCGTGAAAACGATGGCCGCGTCGGCGGCGGAAAGCGCCATTCCGAGTACGGCGATTGCTCGAAGCCCGCCGGGCGCCAGCACCGCGACGCCGGCGACCATAACGCCGAAAACGACGTCGCGCGCGCCGGTCGCGCGCACGAATGCGCGCCCGTTGCGTTCGTGAGCGTAGCAGCCGTAGAGATGCGAGAGAATCGCGGGTTGCCAAAGCGCGACGACGCCGGTTAAAACGAGCAGCGCGGCGATGATATACGCGAGGTCTCGCCCAAGAAGTTCAGCGCTCATCCGTCAAGTCGCGGCGCAGGCACCGGAGGACGTTCTGCCGCGTAGGACGAGCGTTCGATTCCCGGTATCGCAAGCCTCGTCTACGTTCGAACCGGCCGAAGGGTCCGATCGCTGTGCGCCGCTATCGATTGGCGCTTCACACTCTTATTAACGCACGAAACGGCGTTTTGTTTCATTGGAAGGGGTTAAGAGATCGTGATCGTGTTGCGGAGCACGCCGATCTTCCCGATTTCGACCTCCACCACGTCACCGTCGGCGAAAAACTCGGGCGGCGTGCGTGCAAAGCCGACGCCCTCCGGAGTCCCGGTGGCGATGACGTCGCCCGGTTCGAGCGTCATCCCGGCGGACAGCTCCGCGATAATCCGCGGGATCGAAAAAATCATCGAGGCCGTCGACGCATGCTGCTTAACGACGCCGTTCACACGGGTTTCGAGCGAGAGCGCCCGCGCGTCGCCGATCTCGTCGGGCGTCACGATCCACGGTCCGATCGGACAACTCGCATCGAGACTCTTTCCTTTGAACCACTGCAGGTGCGCGCGCTGCAGATCGCGCGCGCTGATATCGTTCAGGCACGTGTAGCCGAACACGGCAACCGCGGCGCTCGCTTCGTCCGCATCGCGAAGACGCCGGCCGATCACCACCGCCAATTCGCCCTCCCAATCCAATTGTCGCGCGACCCTGTGCGCGAACCGCAGCGTCGCCTCGGGATCGGCAATCGCGGTCGGCGCTTTCGTGAAGAAGGTTGGTACGTCGGGCAGTTTGAGCTCGCGTCCGAGCGCCTTCGCGCCCTCCTTTGCATGCTCGAGATAATTGCGACCCACGCAAAAAACGTTCTTGCGCGGCACGACCGGAGCGCGCAACGTCACGCCGTCGCGTGCCAGGCTTTCGGCTCCGCGCGCCGCATCGAGCAGCGCGTCGCGCTCGCTGGATGTCAGTGCGATGAAGCTCTCCAGCCCGTCGCAGTTCAGCGGAAAGATGCGATCGCGTTCGAGAAACCCGGGCCGCCGCGCGGCGTCGCGGTCGCCAAACGTCAAAAAACGCACGCTACGTCCGTTGCCGGGTGAGGTGCCAGCCGTCGCAATACCGGCAGTGATAGGTGAACAGCACGTCCGCCATCCCGTTCATCGCTGCGACCGCGCGGGCCGCCTCTTCGCTTTCGTACGAATCCTTCGACGTGCAGCTGCGCTCGATATCGCGATCGACCGACGCGTCGTGGTCCCCGCGATTGCGAAGCCACCAATCCATGAAGGTTACGTGTGCGCCGGGTGCGGTGTCGGTTGGGCGATGGTGCTCCATCCGGGCAGCGGACGATTCTTGTTCAGCGTGTTGTCTTTCTGGAGCATTTCGTTAGCCGCGCCGAGCTCGTCGCCCCAGTCGCCGCCCTCTTTGAGCAGCGCGACGCCGCGGTGCACGTCGTGCGTCTTCGGATCGTAGTCGTACGTTACGCGGTACATGCCCACGACCGCCGTGCCATCGGGCTTGCGAATCCACATTTGCAGGACGTTGCCGTACGTCTGCGCGTTGAAGGCGAGATTCTTGCACGACTTCCCGGACTTCACGCGGACGATTTGGCCGAGATGGTTTACTTCGACGACGAACTCGGTGTGCAGCGCCACCGACGGATAAGGAAGCGGAATCGGCTTCGCGTTCGGCGGCGGGGTGGGGTTCGCCGAAACGTGGGCCGGCCAGAGGCAGCATGTCATAAGGGCGAGGAGTAGCCCTCGCATCAGTGTTTTCATCGGTGTGGTGTTAGTTTCTAGAAATTGCGGCGTACGAGCGGCCACACGTCGCGCACGCAACGACGACCTGAAATCGAATGGCCTCGTTGCGGCTCGCCGCTTCATCGGGTTCGGCACTCTCGTCATTGCCGCAGTAACGGCAGCGCGTCGAGGTCGAGTTCCCGGGGGCCGGCTGGTCTTCCACGCGGCGCCTTTACCCAAGGGGGGCACTGCGACCTTCCCGAAGCTCCTCGCCCCGATGCTCCGCCTCTTGCGGCCGGCTGCTGCGCTTGCTCTCGCGGCCCTATTGATCTGTCCGCTTCCGGTGCGCGGCGCGCGTCCGCTCCTCGACCTTCATAAGTGGGATAGTTATTTTGCGCTTTACGCGCGCGATTCGGACGTGCCGTGGACGACGACGACCGTGCGGCTCGACACGTATTCGAGTGCACACGTCGATTTTGCGGTCTATGCGATGGATGCGGGCGATGTCATCGTCGCGGGTGCGAATTCGCGACCGCGCACTATTTCGACCGTGCGCTTACGTCCGATTGCAAGATGGAGTTTCACGCCGCCCGGCGGCTATCAATACGAATCCAATGAAATCGCGATTCCGCTAGGAAGCCGCGAAGGCTTTTTCGTGGTCGAAGCGCGGCGCGGTAACGTCGCGGAACAGGTCTGGATCAATCGCACGCGCGTGGGACTGCTGACGAAGGAGAATGCCGGAGGGGTACTGCTCTACGGAGCGGATCTCGGCACCGGATCGGCGCTTGCCGGAATGCGCGTAACCTTTCTCGTGCACGGCCGGTTCGAGCAGCGCACGACCGACGCGCACGGCATCGTCCGCTGGACGGGACCTCATCCGATTTTTGCGCTCGCGCGATGGGGAGCGTCGACGTCGTTCGTGACGTTGCTGCCGCAAGTGCCGGTGCAATCCTCCGTCGCGGGTGTGATGGTCGATTCGGCGGTCGTCCACGCCGGTGACGACGTGCACGTGGTGGGGTTCGTGCGAACGCGGAGTAGCGGCATCTTCAAACCGGCGCAGGGTGACGTGACGATTGCGTTGCGCAATCGAGGCGCGCTCGTCGTCGAGCGCCGGGCTCGCCTCGATGCGGCCGGAGTCGTGTCGCTCTCGCTGGGCGTGCCCGCCGAGAGTGGTGCCGGAGACTACGCGGTGATCCTTTCGGGGAGCGGGGCGTCAGCCGGAACCACGTTGCGCGTGGACGCGAACGCCGGCGGAGTGGCATTGCGGATTGCCGCCGACTGCCGCGGCGCGTGCTCCGCGAACGACGACGTTCCGATCGAAGTGCGGGCGACACGCGGCGCCGAAGCGGTCGCCGATCATCAAATTCACGTGAACGTGGTACGGTCGCCGCACGCGTACGCGGATGGCAGCGCCAACGCGAACGATTGGGGTACCACCACCGTTTTCGATCGTGCCGTCACGACCGATGCATCGGGTGTGGCGCGATTCACGATCGCCCGGCCGACGGATGGCCTGAGTTCGACGTACGGCATCATCGCGGATTCCGGCGGAGCGACCGCAGCGACGCGCTTGGTCGTGGCGACCGCGCCTCTCGCACTGCATCTTCGTCTCGATCGGACGCAGCTTTCATTCGGAAATCCGATCAGACTCGAGGTCGAGGCGCGCGACCTGAGCGACGGCAAACCGGCCGCGCGTCTCGCCGTTACGTTGCAGCTCCAACACGGCACGTCGATTCAACAACAAACCGTCAGCCTCGACGGCGACGGCCGGGCGCGCGCAAGTTTTACCGCTCCCGAACTCGGATCGAACTTGGTATTGGCCGGCGCCACGATCGACGGACGTCAGGCGATGGATGCGCAAGCGGTCAGCGTCGTTCCGCAAGCCGATGCCGCGCCTTCCGAAACGCGTTCGAGCGACGTCGGCATCACTCTCGATCGCGAGCGCTATCGCGTGGGAGATCGTATCGCCGTTAGTGCTTTTGCGGCCGGGGCGACGGGCGATGCCCTGCTGACGTATGAGAGCGTACAGCGCACCGAGACCGTCGTCGTTCCGGTTCGCGACGGACGCGCCTCGGCGGCGTTCGCGGCACGCAACGTGGGCGGAGAAGTCGCAGTCGGGGCGGCGTTCGTGCACGACGGAAAACTTTTGTGGAGCAGCTTGCCCGTGCCGATCGACGGTGCCGGTCGCCCCGAACAGTTGGCGGCGCCCTTCGAGCAGACGCAGTTCGCGCCCGGAGCGACCGCGCAAGCCAATTTGGGGAAAACGGATGCGGTGCAGACCGTGGTCGTGCGCGTTACCGACGGCGTGCCGAGTGGCTCGGCTGCGTTTGACGGTGCCCCCGAGCTGCTCACCGCCGGGACGACGTCGTCGCAAGACAGCGCACCGTCCGACCCCGACTGGCACGCGGGCGTGAATGCGAGCGGAACGGCGCCCGCGAGCATGGCGTTCGAAACCCGCGCGCCCGAGACGCCGCAGAACGACGCACTCGCCGACGCGCAAACCCGCGACGTCTCGTGGCAAATGACCCGCTCCGACTCCGGCGAAGTCACCGTTCCCATGCCGGCCGCTCCCGGGCGATACACGATCTCGATTCTCACCTTCAGCGACGACGGACGAATCGGCGCC
>JAFAIW010000066.1 GCA_019236495.1 Vulcanimicrobiota bacterium
TCGAGTTTCGCCGCGGGTGCATCGTGCGGCATCACGATGACCGTCGGAATATCGAGCAGTTTTCCCGCCAGCGCGACGCCCTGCGCGTGATTGCCGCTGGAAAACGCCACCACGCCGCGCCGGCGTTCGGCGTCGGTCATCTGCGACATGCGATTATATGCACCGCGAAACTTGAACGCGCCCATGCGTTGCAAATTCTCGGCTTTCATGAAAACGCGCGCGTCGACTCGATCGTCCAGCGTTTGCGACGTCAGCACCGGCGTCCGGTGAACGATGCCCCGCAACCGCTCCGCGGCGGAACGAACGTCGTCGACGGTCGGAACGTGAGGAAGCGTTTGCATTATTGGGCCGCGGGGACCGCCATATGGATCCGCCACACGGTTACTTTGCCTTGGTCATCCATGCTCAGCGTTTCGTGATAGTCGTGCTTTTCGAATTTAGCGTCGAAACAGTGAGCGCCCGCCGGACAGTCGGCGGTTTGAACTTCTTTTAGCCCTTCATACTTGCCTTGGTCGTCGAGCTCGTCGGAGAGCGCGCCCACGCGCGCATGTGTCATTTGCTCGGCCACCTTGGAGTCAAAGTCCCCTTTGACGTCCTGCACGTTGTTCGCGATGACCGCGCGGGTAATTTTGTCGGCCTCCTTCTCGTACTTGTTTTGAAACGAGCACGCGCTCAGCACGACAAAGCATGCAGCGGCTAGCGCTGCTCCACGATAATTCACGATGGCACTCCTATCACGTGATCTAAGCCCCGCTCGACCGCGTCGAATTCCAGAAAACGTACCGAGGGATTCCATTCTTCGGCGAGTTTGACGCTCCAATCGCTTTCGAACAACGCGACGGGACGCCCGCTCCAATCTTCCACGAGCATAGCGTTCGAGGGCAACTGCAATTTCGAAAGCACCTCGGGCTCGCTTTCGACACGCCGGGCACTGCCGTAGGGAAGCCCGGTGAACGCGGCTTTGACGCCGTACTCGCTTTCGAGACGATATTTGACCACTTCGAATTGCAGCGCGCCGACCGCCGCGAGAATGGGCTCCGTGCGGGTCGAGCCGTACGGATACATGACCTGAATCGCTCCCTCTTCGCGCAACTGCGCGATGCCTTTGCCGAACGACTTGTACGTCGACGTATCGATACTCCGTACCGCGGCGAAATGTTCCGGCGCGAAGGAGGGAATCGCAGGGAACGTGAGCTTGCGACCCTCGCAGAGCGTATCGCCGATGGCGAAGGCCCCTGGATTGGCCAGGCCCACCACGTCGCCCGCATAGGCCGACTCGACCGACTCCCGATCCGAAGCAAAGAGCTTCATCGCCCGCGTGAGCCGGACGTCGCGACCCGTCCGCGCGTTCGTAACGGTCATGTCGCGCTCGAATTTTCCCGAACAGACGCGGACGAATGCAATGCGGTCCCGATGACGCGGATCCATATTCGCTTGAATCTTGAAAACGAACCCGGAAAACGCCTCGTCGACGGGCGAGACCTCGCCGCAGTCGGCGACGCGCGGTACGGGTGCGGGACTCATCGCCACGAAGGCGTCCAAGAACAGCTCCACACCGAAGTTCGTGACCGCGCTTCCGAAGAATACCGGCGAAACTTCGCCGCGCAACATGGCCTGCTCGTCGTATGGGACGCCCGCTCCGTCCAACAGCTCGATCTCGTCGAGGAATTGGCGATAGGAGCGAGGATCGCTCAGGTGCGCCAACTCGGGGTCGCGTACGTCTTTCACCGAAACCGCCGCGCGCTTCGCGCCGTGAGACGTGCGCTCGAACAGATGCAGCATGCTCGAATTGCGATCGTAAACGCCCTTGAATTCCGGCCCGTTGCCGAGCGGCCAGTTCATCGGGTGCGCGTGAATTCCCAGGACGTTCTCTAATTCTCCGAGCAGCTCGAGCGGGTCGAGACTCGGACGATCCATCTTGTTCATGAAGGTGAACAGCGGAATCTTGCGCGCGCGGCAGATGGCGAAGAGTTTTTTGGTCTGCGGCTCGACGCCGCGCGCGGCGTCGATGAGCATCACCGCGCTGTCGGCGGCGAGCAACGTGCGATACGTGTCTTCACCGAAATCCTGGTGGCCCGGGGTATCGAGCAAATTGATGACGTGCCCCGCGTAGGGGAACTGCAGCACCGTCGACGTGATCGAAATCCCGCGCTCGCGCTCGAGTTCCATCCAGTCGCTGGTGGCGGCCCGCTGACGGCGCCGCGCGGACACCTGCCCGGCGGTTTGAATCGCGCCACCGTAGAGCAAGAGCTTTTCGGTCAGCGTCGTTTTTCCGGCGTCAGGATGCGAGATGATCGCAAACGTCCGCCGCTTGCGCACTTCTCCTTCGAGCTCGTTCATGTCGACAGATTCGATGGTTCGTAAATTCGCAGTTCTGCCCCGCGATCGACGCGGAGCATCAAGAGGTTACCGCGGGAGATAAAAAATTCCGTTTGCGGCGGGATCCAAAACCAGTCTTTTCCGCGCGTCACGAACGCATCGTGCGCGCGAATCTCCAGCCGGCAATCCCGGAAGCGCAACACTGTTCCGGCCGCCACCGGTTGCGCGGCAACCGGCAAATGTTCGAGCACTCGCGCCTTGCTCGGAGCGCGGAACTCCTTGTCCTGCAGGAGACACTCCGGCAGAGCGGAGAGCGCCCAGGGCGCTTCGCCGGCAAAATTTCCGGCGCGATAGTGCGAAGCGGGCTGTCCGCGCCCGACGGTCGGCGAACCGGTCGCGCGCACGCTCTTGAGCACGATGTCGCGAAAGGACGTCGAGCGCAACGTCACGACCACCACGATGCAGAGCACCAAGGCGGCGGAAAGAACGTAGTAGCGGAGCAGCTGAAATGCGCGCTCAGGCGGCGCTTTCGGCGCGCTCGCGACTTGCGCTCGATTCGCCGAGCGTCAGGCGCGCGGCCCCGATTTTTTGATCCGCCATTCCGTAGTAGACGTCGAAAACGCGCTCGCCCAAGTCCGGGCGCGGATCGATCCCCGTCGGAAAGACGACGTTATCGACGATGCCGCGTTTTTCGTCGTCGGTTTCGGGGGTAAGGACCGGTTCGGGCGAGCGATAGCGCAGCACTTGCGGACGCTCTCCGTCGTGAATCATGATGCCGGCGCTGTAGCGAAATTTCGGCTTCGCGCCGTGATGATCGAGCACGTCGACGGCGTGAAACAACGACATCCAGCCTTCGTCGATGCGCACGGGCGGCGTTCCGGCGCCGAGCTTGAGAGAGCCCCAATGCGCGTCGGGCGACATCACGAGCACGCTTTCGGCGACTTCCAAAAGCTTCGAGCGATCCTTCAACACGGGTTCCAGCGGAATGTAACCCAAGCGAATCGACTCGCGATCGTGAAACGGCATCTTCTCGATCAAGGGAATCGCGGCGCGACCGTCGACCGCCGAGAGATGCAGCATCGGCCGATGGTAGAACGCGAGCGAAAGCACGCCCGCGGGCGAGCGCACCGGCTCCGGGAAGAACGCGGCGTCTTTGTCATCGCCGATGTGCATACCGGGACGGGAAAACATCAGCTTGCCGACTCGTTGCCATTCCATCGCATCGTGCGATACCGCGACCGCAATGCGAGGGCCGTCCGGTCCGAAGGCGGTGTACGTCATCACGTAGAGATCGAGTGCCGGCACGAACGTGACGCGCGGATCTTCACAGCCGTAGCCGGGATGCGGACGGCGCTCGTACGGCGCCGACGGTTCGAGCGCATAACCCAAGCGTTCGAAGCGCGGACGCTCGTCATCGCGACCTCGCACGAGACCGATGCGCGAAATGTTCCCTTCTGCCACGCATCGCGGATACATCAGTAATGTATTCTTACGCGTCCGCGCGATTGCGGGATTGAGCACGCCGTCGGCTTCTTTAGGGTTGCCGTCGGGCACGAGCACGGTACCCAGCCGTTGAACCGAAACGTCGAGTTGGGAAATTTCGTAGGCCAGCATTCGCCCCCTAAACGCTAACCGTGCTGGTCTTGGCGCTGCCGAACGACGTAATGATTTCGTGCACGTCGCGGCCGGCTCGCGCCGCGAACCCGTCGAGGTCGACGGAAGCGTTCAGCAGCTCGATTTCGACCGCGTGCTCGTTGCTCGTACGTTGCGTTACGTATTGCATGCCAACTGATAGAATATCGGAATGCCCGGCCAGACCCTTAGGCAACCCATCCGCATAGCCGCACCGAGCCACGAGGACGTACCCATTTTCCTCGACCTTCACGTCGCCGTATCCGACCCGGGTCCCGGCTTGGACCCGTTCGACGCGCACCACGGGAGCGCTCACTCGCAAGGCGCACCTGACGCCGGGTACGCGGCCGCCGAAGGTCGCGCCGTAAAGACCGGCGCCCACACGGACGGTATCTCCCACGACGCCCTCACGCGCGAGCGGAGCCGTGCTGAAGACGTCGGTTTGAAGCAGCTTGCCGCCGGCGCCTCGGATCATGCGCTGTGCTTGCTTCACGCGCCCCAGCACTTGATGCAGATTGGTGTCGCTCGTGATGTGGGTGAAAAGCTCGAGGTCGCAAGGACACGCGCCCAGCGCCGGAGCGAGCTGATCGAGACGCGCTAAGTCGACCCCGCTAAAACCCGCTGCGGGCATCAACCCAACGCGCACGCGCGCGCGGCGGCTCGTCCGCGCGGCGTACGCGGTAGTCGCCGCAACGTCTTCGAACGTTTCCACGACCGGTACGCCGTCGAGTGCAAAAACCTCCTCGAGATCGTCCGTCTTCACCGGTGCGAGCAAAATCGCCGGATGCGCGCTGAACCTGCGCAGGTCGTGCAACTCTTCGAGATCGGCAACGCAGTAGGCATCGCAATAGGGATCGAGCGCCGGAACGACGTCCGCGAGCCCCCAATTGTACGCGTTCGCTTTCAGGACCGGGCGAACGGGGACGCCGGCAAACTTGCGCCAGGCCTGAAGGTTGGCGGCAACGATGGCGACGTCGAGCGCGATCGTGGGACGCACTACCGGAGCACCGTCGATGCGACCGGGGTATTCGAGGGGGTTACGACGTCGATCTCCGAGCCGCGCCGGTAGACCGAATTCGGAATGATCCAGAGGGTGTACGTGCGGTATTCGGGCGTGGGGTCGCCACCCGCGGGTGGTCCCGCGTCGAAGGCCACCACTTGGACCCGATAGTCGTTGGCCCGAATCGATTCGATCACTTGATGCCAGCCCGCGTCGTGGTGCGGCCCCATCAGCAAGACGATGCCGAACTCGTGCTTGTACCGGATGGGCGCATGAATGCCGAGGCGCTCCAGCTCGCCGCTGCTCTGAACGATGCGGATTTCGTTCCCTCCCGGAGCCTCCGTCGTCCCTTGCGCGTAGGTCTTCACCCGCACTTCGCGGCAGCCGGCTACCGCCAAAGCAAGCAAGAGGACCGCCAAACGTTTCACGCTGCCCGCTTTGTGCCAGCGCGCCGCCTCCTCCCGCCCGGGTAGCGGCGCCCGCGATAAAATTTGCATGAGACGTCCACCGGGAGGCGCGTCACAGCGCCGTCGAATCGTGCATTCTAAGGTTACCCGGCTCAACTCGAGGTGACTGCCATGGTCGCAGATTTCCTGTTTATTTTCGCGCTTAGCGCCGCTGCGTCGCCCACTCCCTCTCCCGCCGCGTCGGCTCCGCCGGCGCTCAAAGAAATCGGTCACGTTCGCGCCACAGCCGCATGTGCCGAAGTCGCGGTCCACGCAAATAGCGCGATTTCCAAGGCGTTACGCGACGACATTCTCGTGACGCAGGTCATCGGAAAACTCGAGAAGGTCGACCTGGACAATGGAAATGCGATCGATCGCCGCAACTCGTTGCAAGCTCTGGGCGATCTCGCCAAACAATTGCGCGCCCAGGCCGTGGCTGGCGATAACGAGGTCAAACGCCTGCGCGATCTCGCTGCAAAATCGACGGATCCGACCCAAAAGAAAGAACTGAAATCCTTTGCCGACGAGCTCGGTGGGGCGCTGTACCGCCAGAAGCAAATTGCCAACGATTTGAATGGAATGCTCGCGTACTTCGACGAGCAAGACATGCTGAAAGTCGACGAGTCGGTCAGCAACATGATTCGGTCGTCCTCGGATATTACGGCGGAGTCGGAGAACGGCGCCGGCGCCAACGGCGGGACGCAGCACGTCCAAACCAGCGGGATGATGGGCGTTACGCCGATTGCGAAAGCGCGCGCCGAACGCGAAAATGAAAAGCTCACCGACACGCAGATGGCCGAGAACGCCGCGCACGATTTCGAAGCCCGAACCGCCGACATCACGAACGACGAGGGTTTAGCCGCAGACCACTCGGAGGGCGCCGTCTCCGGCTGCTAACGCCCTTCGAGGCTCGCGCTTCGCGCTCGCTCACTTCGACAAGCTCAGCGCAGGCCCTCAGGGTGACACAGGGGTCGTTGTGTGGCCCGGGCCGCTGGGCTAGACTGGTGCTCTGTGAAGAACTTCGCCCGCCTTTGCGCGGCCGCCGCCGTCGTGGCCTTTGGGGCTGCCGTGATGGGCAGCTGGACGCGTATCAACGGCGCCGGAATGAGCTGCCCGGACTGGCCGACGTGTCTCGGCGTCTGGGTCCCTTCGCTCGCCGGCGGCACGCTCTGGGAGTGGTCGCACCGGCTCTTGGTGCTGTGCGAGGCGCCGCTCGTGGCGGCCGTCGTAGCGGCTGGGTGGCGCATGCGATTTCCGGCGCGGCTGCCGCTCCTAGGATTGGTCGCGGCACTCTTCGGCGCGCAAGTCTTTCTCGGCGCCGCAACGGTCCACGAGAGCAATTCCCCGATGTCGGTGGTTCTGCATTGGGGCACCGCGATGGCCTTCATCGCAACGCTCACCGTGGTCGCCATTCTGGCTTACGAAGCCGGGGCTGCATCGGACGAGCGGCGCGGGTCGCGACTGGTGCTGGCGGCGTTGAGCGTCACCGCGCTGCTCGCGTTTGCCACGATGTGCGTCGGAGCCTACGTCAGCTCCAGCGGTGCGGGGCTTGCGTGTTTGAGCATTCCGGGATGCGCCGGGCAAGTCATCGTCTACGGAAGCGGACAATTCGTTCAAATGCTGCATCGCACGATCGCGGGCGCAACCTTGCTCTCGGGCGCCGCCGCGCTCGCGGTGACGCTGGTGCGCGGAAGCGTGCGCGTTCGCTGGGCGTGCGGCCTGGGCGCCTCGTTGCTCTTCGGTCAGATCGTCCTTGGTCTGTTGAACGTTTCGTTGCATCTACCGATGCTGCTGCGCGAAGCGCACGCCGCGAACGCCGCCGCGACCTTTCTCGCCTTCGTGGCCGCGACCGCCTTGACGGCGACCGAACGGTTTCCGATGAGAGCCACCGCCCTATGACGAGCTTCGCGAAGTCGCTGAGCGCGCGCGTCGACGGTTTTACCGCGACGATGTCCGATCTCTACGAGCTCAGCAAGCCGCGCATCATCAGCTTGCTCTTGATTACGACTGCGGCCGCGATGGTCATGGCGGCTCGCGGAATTCCGCGCCTCTCGATTTTCGCGCTCACGCTGATCGGCGGGGCGCTGGCCTCCGCCTCGGCGGGTGCGTTCAATTGCATCGTCGATAGCGACATCGATGGCTTGATGCGGCGCACGTGTGCGCGCCCGCTTCCCACGGGCCGGCTCTCGCTACGAGTTGCGGCGGTGTATGCGGTAACCACCGGCGCACTTTCCTTCGGATTGCTCTATGCGTTCGTGAATCCACTCTCGGCGTGGCTCTCGCTGGGCGGCAACCTCTACTATGTCGTCGTCTATACGCTGTTATTGAAGCGAATGACGCCGCTGAACATCGTAATCGGCGGCGCGGCCGGCGCGATCCCGCCCTTGGTAGGCTGGGCGGCAGTCACCGGCACGATCGGTGGGCCTGCGTTGGCACTCTTTGCGCTCATCTTCCTTTGGACGCCGCCACACTTCTGGTCGCTCGCACTGATGACCGAAACCGATTACGATCGCGCCCGCATTCCCATGCTCCCGAACGTCAGCGGCGTGTCGCGCACGAAGAAAGAGATCGTGGCGTACACGTTCGTGCTGGTCGCGGTATCGTTGGCCTTCGTTTTTCCGTTGCACCTTTTCGGATGGATTTACGGCGCGGCCGCGCTCGCGCTCGGTGCGATTTTCACGATCGATGCACTGCGCGTCTATTCGGCCGACGGGCGCACGGCGCCGCGCCGCCTCTTCACGTTTTCGCTGCTCTATCTCGCCCTCGTCTGCGCCGCAATGGTGGTGGACCGCATCCTGATTTGAGCGCGCGCACGCCAACCGTCGCCGGCCACGAACTCGACCGGTCCACTCTTCCGCTGCTCGTGACGCTCGGTCTAGGCGTCTTCGCCGGAGCGCTCGACCTGGGCGTGCTGGCACCCGCATTGCCGGCGTTTGCGCGCACCTTCGGTGTTCCAACAGGCGAGCTGGCGTGGATTTTCACGCTTTACCTCCTCGTCAACGTCGTGAGCATCGCGGTGATGAGTTCTCTGGCCGATCGTTATGGACGGCGTTCGATCTACATCGCCTGCGTTGCGATTTTCGCGCTGGGAAGCGTGGTCGCAGTCGTCGCGAGCAACTATACGATCTTTCTGGCCGCGCGCGCGATCCAGGCCTTCGGTGCGGGTGGGATCTTTCCGGTAGCGACTGCGGCCATCGGCGATCGCGTTCCGCTCGCGCGGCGCGGCGCGGCGCTCGGCATGGTTGCGGCCACGTGGGGAGTAGCCGCGGTTGTGGGTCCACTGATCGGCGGAATCGTCACGCACGTCGCATCATGGCGCTGGATCTTTGCCGCGAATTTTCCACTCGCGATTGCGGTGATCGCTTTGGCTCGCCGCTACGTTCCCGCGCAAGCGCCGCGCGTCCGCGGTCCGCTTGACGTTGCGGGACTCATCTTACTCTCGGCCGGACTGCTCGATTCGATGGCGGCGCTGACGCACTATCGGGCTTGGGAAGGTGTAGCCGGAATCGGACTCTTCGCTACATTCGCGCTCGTGGAGCAACGTGCCGAAACGCCGATCCTCCCGCCCGTTTTGTTTGCGAAGCGTCAGTTGATCGTGACTTACGCGCTCGAATTCGTCATCGGAATTTTGGAAGGCGCACTTTTTTTCGTGCCGGCGGCATTGATCGCAGCACAGCACCTTTCGTACGCGTTCGCCGGCGCGATCGCCGCGATCGGTGCCGTCACCTTCGTTGCGGTGATTCCCGCATCGGGCCGGGCGCTCGACCAGGTTGGTCCGCGCGTGGTGTTGCTGGCGGGGACCGCAATGACGTCGCTCGGACTCTGGCTGTTCGCGTGGGGCCTCGGATCGACGCCCGCGAGTATCGTTGCGATGGTGGTCGCGGGCCTCGGTTTCGGGGCGCTCCTTGGCGCACCGACGCGCTACATCGTGACGGGCGAAGTCTCCCAAGCGCACCGCGCGACCGCGGTTGGTTTGCTCAGCCAGTTTTTGATCTTCGGCCAAATCGTCGGTGCATCGATCATCGGAGGCGTGCTGTTGCACGGCGGCCCGGACGTACTCGGTTTCCGCACCGCGTACGCGCTCTTCGCCGCGCTCGGTCTTCCCGCAATCGCGCTCGCGGCGTTGCTAGGGAGCCGACGACAGGCGCTCGGCGCCGCTCAGCATCGCGAGCGCAGCGCGTAACTGCGCATCCTGTGCCGGCGTTCCGAACGCGGGCTTGTCATTTTCCTGGACGCTCAAATCGGGCGCGATTCCAATGTGGTTGATATCGCGATTCTTCGGTGTGAAGTACTTGGCGTAGGTAACCTTCACCGCCGCTCCGTCGGGCAGGGCGTAGACTTCTTGCATCACGCCTTTCCCGAAGGTGCGCGTACCGACGACGCGTGCGACGCCGGAATCTTGTAAGGCGCCGATCGCGATTTCGGAGGCGGACGCGGAGTTTCCATTCGCCAGGATCACCATCGGATGCGACGCGATCGCTTCGTTGTCTCCGAAGATCGTTTCAAAGTGGCCGCCGCGCGTCTCGGTCGAAACGATCGGGCCGGTCGCGATGAATTTTGCGGCAACTTGCAGTGCCGCGTCGACGTAGCCACCGGTGTTGTCGCGCAGATCGAGCACGAAGGCCGACGCGCCGTGTTTTGTCAGCTCCGAAAGAGCGCGGTCGAATTCGTCGGCGGTGCGCTCGCCGAACACGGAGATGGCGACGTAGGCCACGTTGTTCGGCAAGAGATGCTTCACTACGGTCGACGGCGCGACGTAGCCACGCTCGATCGTGATGCTGTGCTCGCCGTCGCTCCGGCGTACGTCGAGCGTGACGTCGGTTCCGGCTTTCCCGCGCAAGAGCTTGGAAGCTTGTGCGATCGTCATGCCCTTCGTGTCGTGTCCGTCGATGCTCACGAGAACGTCGTCCTGCTGAAGGCCCGCCAAGTACGCCGGCCCGTCGGGGAGGACGTCGAACAACGAGATGTATTCGGTTGCGGGATCGGTTTGGATGATGGTCCCGATGCCGGCGAACCGTTCGGGCGCCATCACGTCGTTGAATGCGCGATATTCGTCGGGCGTCAAATACGCGGTGTACTGATCGTGCGCGCCGCCCGCCAGGCCTTTGATCGCAACGTAAGCCAGCGTTCGCGAGTCGACGTGACCGCCGTAGTGCGCGAGTGCGAAATCGAGCTGTCGCAATGCGTCTTGATGTGCTGTGGCGGGTCCGCGCGGGTCAGGAGCAGCCGGCAATTCCGCCGTGACGCCCCGGCTGTGCAAGTATGCGTCGATCGCTTGGCGTTCCGCGTCGAGCATCGCCTGATATGTAACGGTTCGGTAAAACCGCGCCTCGACGCGATCCATGACGATCGGAACGTCGCTCTCGATCATCGTCAGCGAAGGCGGCGGAACGGGCGCGGCCGTCGCGCCCGACGAGCCGAGCACCAGCACGAAAAAAAACACCGGAGCAAAACGACGCATTCAGACCTCCGCCCTCAAGGATAACCGCCTGAACCTCGGCGTGTCCTTAGAGAATCTTCAAGAATGCCTCAAATCCCGCGCGCGATGGCGCGCCCGACCCGGTAAAACACCCAACCAAACGCGGCGAGGATGAGCACGAAGACCGCGAGGTCGGCGAGCCCCGAGAAACCCGCGACGCCGCTGCCGCAAATTGCCACGGCCGCGCGCGAGAGCGCCAAGTCGAGCCGGGCAAGCGGACTACTGGGCGCACGCTCGATCGCGTCCAGCTCCGCCACGACGCCGTCCGTCGACCAGCCGGCTTCGTCGATCAAGTAGCGGATGACGCCTCGCTTGTCGACAATCGCGGTTCGCTCGCTGTGGATGAGCCCGACTTTCGGATCCTCGAACGGATCGATTCCGAACTGTGCGACAAAATCGAGCACGCGCTCGGGCTGCCCGGTGAGCAGCGTCCAGCGATCCGGGCGCTGCTCGAATTGTGCGCCGTACCGCGCCAGGACCGCCGGACGATCGAACGCCGGATCCAGCGTCACCTCGACCAAATGCACCGGACGTGAGGCCAAGGCATTCTGTAACGTTTCGAATTTGGCGCTGATCAGCGGGCATTCGTTCTTATCGCGGCAACGCGTGTAGATGAACGAGAGCACGACGTCTTCGCCGCGAAGCCGTTCGAAAGTGAACGGGTGGCCGCTCTGGTCGACGAACGAGGTCGCCGGGATGGAATCCCCTTCGCGCAGAACGGTCACGTTTCGCACGCCTGGAACGCCGGTTGCCTCCGGCAAGCTCTGCGCGTAGGCGGGATAGACCATCGTAGCGAGCAATGCGAGCATGAAATTCAAACACTTCGACCGGCGCGCGCATCTGGCGCGCAGACCTTGGACACCGCGCGAACGCGCGGTCGTCGGGAACGGCTTGCTCGGCCGCGTCGCCATAGCGGTGGAGCCGTTGCTCGGCACCATTTTCTTCAGCGCTTTCACCTGGGGCATCATCTTACGGGCGCGCCACACGGAAGCCTCGCTCATCGTGATTGCGCCGATCTTTGCGCTGGCGGCGCTCGCGTTCACGGTATATGCGGTCTGTCTGATGGTTGCTCCGGTCACGGCTTTTATCAATACCTACAAGCCGATCTACATCGTCGACGGTTACGTGCGCTATCGCGGACCGGACGGGTTTTCCGACGTCGGTTCCACCGGTTACGTGGCGGTGCTCGACGAGCAGAAAAGCTTGATCTGCGAATGGGAGGCGTTCGGCATGGAACCGCTCCCGGAACGCACGATCGCCTCGCTCGCGGAGTTCTCTCCGTACGGCGGCATCCACAAAATCGACGGCAAAGCGACGGGGGTCGTGCCCGAAAAGATGACGCCGCTCGGCATCGGCATCGCCCCACGCGGCAACGTATCACGCTGACGGCGGTGCGGTTCGGGGTTCTCACGTCGGGACGCCCGCGTTTTTGCATCCTGCAAAAACGCTACTCGATCTCGCGCTCGCTCCCGCCATCCTGGCTCCGCGAGCGCCTCACACGCCCTCCGGTGAGAACCCCGTACCGCACCGCCAAGCGATGATAGAGTACGTCAGACTGAAAGCGGAGGACGTTGCACGACTGCGTGAATTGAATGCTGTGTTTGGTGAGGCGTTCGGGGAACCGGATACATACGACCCCGGTCGGCCGACTGACGAATATCTACGCGAACGACTTCGAAACCAAAATATTATCGCTTTCGTCGCGTTAGATGAAAGGGTAGTCATTGGTGGATTGACGGCGTACGTGCTCGACAAACTCGAACACGACCGGCGCGAAATCTACCTTTACGATCTCGCGGTGTCGGCCTCACATCGCCGCCGCGGCATCGCGCGTGGACTGATCGACGAGCTGCGCGCGATCGCTAGGGAACTCTGCGCATACGTGATCTTCGTCCAGGCAGATCCGCCCGATACGCCGGCAATCCGTCTTTATGAATCGCTCGGCGCGCGCGAAGACGTCCACCATTTTGATATTTCCGTCACTTGAGGTACGAAGCGCATGGGGTTCCGACGCGGAGGGCGCTGAGGAACCCAAAGGCGTCACATGGTCGGCATGGAGCCGAGATTGATGCGCAGCGACGTCGCAGCGGGCCATTGATGGCCGAAGCCGGAGTCGTGAATCGACCAGAAACCCATGACGAAGACCATCACGAGTCCGATCGACATCGCGATGTAGACGCCTCTAGGAATGCCGTGGCTGACCGGCAGCTCTTCGAAATTGACGTTGTCGTGCATCACGCGCTTCCTTTCCAGCTGCCGATGACGCCCATCGCGGCAAGGAATGCCAGAACCGAGCCGACCGCCAGCAAAAAGAGCATCAGCTTGAAGACCTGATTCTCGAGCCCCGGTGTTTTCCAGTCGTTCTTCAGCGCGACCGACGCCGCGAGAAAGACGACGATCGCTCCGATGATCGTGATGATGTGCTCGAACTGCAACTGATTCATCGCGTTCCTTCGCCTACTGCCACAGGTAGAACATCGAGAAGAGAAACACCCAAATGATGTCGACGAAATGCCAGTAGAGCGTCCCCATCGTCAGCCCGGCGTACTTCTGCTTGGTATAAACGCCGCCCACGGTCTGCAAGAACAAGATCGTCAGGTAGCAGATGCCCATGAAGACGTGGAAGCCGTGCATTCCGGTGAGCGTGAAGAAGGATGCACCGAAAATCCCGGCGCCGCTCCAGGATGCATGGAATTTCGTATACAGCGTCCAGTATTCGTAGCCTTGGCCCGACAAGAAGCCGGCGCCCAGCACGATCGTCGCGAGCATCCAGCCGGCATATTTGTTGAAATTGCCGTGCTTCCAATTTTCAAGCGCGAAGTGCATCGTCGCACCCGACCCGAACAGCACCACCGAATTGAACGCCGCAAACGCGACGTCGAGCCGCGAGATACCCGGCGGCGGCCAGCCCTGGCCCGTCTGGCGGAGGTACAAATACGCGAAGATGAACGACGAAAAGAGCACAAGATCGCTAACCATGAACAGCAAGAAGCCGTTGATGCGCAGCTCGCGCGTCTCCGCATAGAGCCGGTCGACGCCGTGAGCCTGCCCTGAGCCTGACGAAGGGTCGTGTGCGACTGCGACGGCCATCAGTGGTGCCCCGCCGGAACCGGTGCCGGAACGCTCGGATCGAGTTCGCCTTCCAAGCCGCGATACGGAAGCGGATCGGAGAAGTGATACGGGCTGGCAAACACCATCGGAACTTTCTTGAAGTTATAGTACGGCATCGGCGAGGGAATCTGCCATTCGAGTGTGCGCGCGCCCCATGGGTTGTGACCGGCCGGCTTCCCGCGCCTGATACTCCAGAGCGCGTTCACGAAGAACAGCAAGATCGCAAACGTCATGATGAACGAAAAGAGCGACGCCGCGAAGTTCGAGGACCAGAATTGTGGATCGTATGTCGCGACGCGGCGCGGCTGCCCGAGCAAGCCGATCCAATGCATCGGAATGAACGTGCCGTTGAAACCGATCATGAACAACCAGAAGTGCCACTTGCCGAGCGTCTCGTTCATGAAGCGGCCGGTCATCTTCGGGAACCAGAAGTACATTCCGGCGAAAATTCCCATCAAGCTGCCGCCGACGAGCACGTAGTGCAAATGCGCGACGATAAAATACGTTCCATGTGCGTGCAAATCGAACGGAACCGCGGCCAGGTATACCCCGGTGAGACCGCCGATCGTGAACGTCACGATGAAACCGGTAGCGAACAGCATCGCGGTGGTGAAGTGGATCTTTCCACCCCAGAGCGTCGCGACCCACGAAAATATCTTGATGCCCGTCGGAATCGCGATCGTCATCGTCAACAGCATGAACGCGAGCTGCAACGCGGGCGACAAGCCCGACGTGAACATGTGGTGCGCCCAAACCATGAATCCGAGCAGGGCAATCGCCACCGAGCTGAACGCGATCATCCGGTAGCCGAAGATCGGCTTGCGCGCGAACGTCGGAATAATTTCAGAAATCATTCCGAACGCCGGCAAGATCATGATGTACACGGCCGGATGCGAGTAGAACCAGAACATGTGCTGCCAGAGCAGCGGGCTTCCGCCGCGCGTCGGATCGTAGAACGGGACGCCGAATTGGCGCTCGATGAACAGCGCCGCCAGCGCCGCGCCCAGCGCGGTCGTGGCGATCATCAGGAGCGGCGCGGTGGCCAGCTGTGCCCAGCAGAACAACGGCATGCGCGTAAGCGTCATGCCGGGCGCGCGCATTCGTAAGAGCGTTACGAGGAAATTGATTCCGGTCAGGGTGGAACTGACGCCGATCAAAAAGATCGCCGCGCACCACATCGAGGTACCCGGCGCTCCTTGCAGCGACATCGGCGGGTATTCGGTCCAACCGGCGGTCGGTGCGCCCATCAGGAACGAGCCATAGAGCATCAACCCGGCCGGCGGGAACATCCAGAAGCTCGCCATGTTGAGCCACGGGAACGCGACGTCGCGCGCGCCGATCTGCACGGGGAAAACGAAGTTTCCGAAAGCGCCGGTCAGCATCGGAATGATCACGAGCCACACCATCGTGCTGCCGTGAACCGAATAGAGCTCATCGAAGGTATCGTTCGAAACCAGCGTTCCGTGCGGAGACATCAATTGCACGCGAATCAGCTCGGCGAGCATGCCGCCCATCACGAGAAAGATGAACGCGGTGATCATGTACTGGAGCCCGATGATCTTGTGATCGATCGAGAAAATGTACTTGCGAATGAAGCCGTGCGGCTCGGGATGAACGTGCTCGGCGATTCCTCCGCCGTGTAACTCTGCTACTGCCATCTTTGCTCCAGATTATTTGTACGTGTTCAGAAAAGCCACGAGATCCGCGATGTCTTTGTCGGATAGACTGTTCTCCGCTTCGCTCGGCATGTGACCCATCGCGCCGGTAAAGCCGGACTTGATCAGCTTGGCGACGTCGTCTTCATTGGCCGGCGTGCCGTTCAGGAGTTGCGGATGCGCGGGATCGTGCAAGACGTTTTTCAAACCCGGACCGACGACTTTGGCATCGAATGCGCCGGTACCGTGGCACGCAATGCACTTGCTCGTGAACAGCTTTTGCCCATTTGCGGCGCTCCCGCCCGCGAGATTGACGCTCGCCGAACTGACGCCCGTGCCGGGCAGCGCGTTGCTGGCGTGCGCGTTTTTGACTTTCCAGCCTTCGTACCACTTCTTGAACGATGCATCGTCTTGAACGACCATGATCTGCTTGTTCATGTCGCTGTGCAGCGTCCCGCAGAACTCGGTGCAAATGATCTTGTACGTCCCGGGATGCGTCGGGGTGAAATGCAAAGTGTTGATCAAACCCGGCACCATGTCGGCCTTGATTCGGTCGGCTGGAATCCAGAACGAGTGGATGACGTCTTGCGAGGTGACGTGCAGCGTCACCGGAACCCCGAGGGGGAGGTGCATCTCGTCGGTGATGACGCCGTTGATACCGGGATAGCGGAAATCGAAATACCATTGATGCCCGATCGCTTCGACGGTTAGGCCGTTGGTCGGTTGTTCGAGATAAATTCCGGAGAAAATGCGGACCGAGAAAATTCCGAGGGCGACGAGCAGCACCGTCGGGATGATCGTCCACCACAGCTCGAGCGCATGATGGTCGTGGATTTGAATGCCGATTGCGTCCGGCGGATCGTCGGCGCGGCGCCGGTAGCGAAGCGAAAAATAGACGACATACGTCGTCACCACGATGAAGACGACGCCCGAGGCGGCCAGCAGGAACCGGAAGAGGGCGTCGATGAGGTCTGCGGGACGGACGGCTTCCGGAAGGACCTTCGTAATGTCCCAGGCGAGCGCGAAGGCAATCCATGCGAGGCTCGCGATCGCGATCAGCGCCGTGACGATCCAGAATTGCCGGTCGAGTTCGGCTCCCGGCTCTCGATGTTCTACAGCCAAACAGTGCTCTCCAAGCGGGTCGCGGGTCTGTGGACTATTAGACTGTATTCAAAACCGTCCTGGCTGACGACGACTTTTACGCCGGGCGGAGCGCGGCGGCGAATCGCTCGACGAGCCAGTCGACGTTGGTGATCGCGGTTCCGACGACCACCGCATCCGCACCCGCGTCGAGCGCCGCGCGGCCCTGCCGCGGATCGTGAACGCCGCCTTCGCAAATCCGGAAAACCGGAAGTTCTTGGAACGCGCGCACCAAGTCGAGCGCCGGGAGCGGCGTGCCGGCGGTTTGTTCGGTATAGCCGCATAGAGTCGTGGCCGCGATCGGAACCCCCAGCGCGTGGGCTGCCCGGGCGTCATCGAGCGTTGCGCAATCCGCCATCGCGATCGCGCCCTCGGTCGCGACGGCCGCTACGACGGAAGCCAGCGTCGCACCATTTGGACGCATGCGCGGCGTCGCATCGAACGCCACGATGTGCGCGCCCGCCGCGGCGACTTCACGCACTTCGGCGGGCGTCGGCGTGATGTACGGACCAAACCCTTCATAGCTTCGCTTGACGAGACCGACAATCGGAATCGTAACGCGTGCGCGCGCGGCCGCAATGTTGCGCGCGCCCTGGACGCGCACCGCAACCGCGCCGCCGTCCTGCGCGACCCGCGCCAACGCCGCCACGGTCTCCGGTACATCGAGTGCCGAACCCGCCTGCGGCTGGCACGACACGATCAACCCCCGCAATTGCTCAATTGCGGGATTCACGTCTCGGTGTCACCCTGAGGGCCTGCACTGAGCCTGTCGAAGTGAGCGCTCCTGAGGTGCGAGCGATAGCGAGCCTCGAAGGGGCGCGTCTCGAAGGGTCGCTCGCGTCGGGGATTTTCGCTCAACACTAGACTTGGATCGTTCAGACTTGGATCGTTGGCAGCGATTTGCGGCCGGCGGCGTGATACGCAAGCAGCAGCGCGCCAATTGCCGGCTCGTAGAGCGGTTCGACCGCCTTCGCTTCCGGGAGGCGGTCGCGCAATCGTTCGCGCACGCGGTGCGCGAAAGCGTGATCGTGCATCAAACCGCCGACGAAAGCGACGAGCGGACGGTGCTTGAGTACGCGCTTGCCGCCGCCGAGCCGGCGGGCCGTCGTCGCGCCGAGCAACGCCAGCGCGTCGGCGGCTTGCGCTGCGATCATCGCCGCGTCTTCGTCTTCGCCGGCATGGCTCAGCACCACGCGGGCGGCTTGCGCAATGTCGGCCCGGGCCAGCGTTCCGTCGTAGAACGCCCGCGCGACGGCCCGCACGGATTCGCGCTCAAAAAATTGCAACAGCGGTTTGCGTAGCGGACTCACGGAGTTCGCATCTTCGTCGTGCATGATGCGCTCGAGACCGCGCCGTGCAATCCAGAACGCGCTGCCTTCGTCGCCGAAAAGGTAGCCCCAGCCACCGACGGTCAGACTTTCCCCCTCTGCATTGGTGCCGTAGGCGACCGAACCGGTGCCGGCGATCACCACCACGCCGGCCTTGCCGCCGAGTGCGGCCGCATGCGCGACGGGCGCATCGTGTTGCAGCTCGAAACGATCGGCATTGAAAAGCGGCGCCTCGCCGTGCAACGCCCCGTCGTACCCGCTTACGCCCGCAACCACCGCCGAGAAATGCGTGGTACGATCGAGACCGGCGCTGCGCAACGCCGCTTGCAGCGCCCCGTCAAGCGCATCGCGTAAGCGCGTCGAGCGGGCTTGTTCCCAAACTTCGTCGGAGGGTCCGGCCGAACCGCGACCCAAAACGTGACCGCGGTCGTCCGCTATGACGGCCGTCGTCGCGGATTGCCCGCCGTCGATACCGGCAAAGAATTTCATTCTTCCATCGCCGCCCGAGCAAACGCCTCAGCTGCGGCCTCGCGTTCGCGTCGCGAAAGCAACCGCGTCTGCATTCCAGTGCGCTCGAAATGGTGGTAGAGCTCGTGCGCAACCGCTTGTGTTATGAAACGTTGGACTTCTTCCGGAGGCAAATGCGTCAAAACGCGTGAGTTCAAGCGAATCGCCGGACCGCTGGGATCGTATTCGGCGCGCAGCTCGTGTGGCGACCAGGCTCCCAAATCGGCGCATTCGATCGCGATGTTTTCTTCGCGAACGATTGCAAGCAGTTTCGCGGCACGACTCATGCGCTTCTCAGATCGACCCCGTCCGCAACCAGTTGTGCGCGCAGCTCTGCGATGTCGACGTCCCGGACGCGCACGTCGGTCTTCTTCGCGAGCGCGGCCGCCGTTCCGGCTGCCTGCCCGAGCGTCATGACGGTCGGGGTAAGGCGGGTCGAGGCCAGCGCCTCGTGCGTCGTGGAGATGCAACGTCCGGCCACCACGAGGCGGTCGATGCGCGCAGGAACCAGACACCGGTAAGGGATCTCATACGTCGCACCCGCCGGAAGCCGCTGCGTGACGGTCCCGCTACCGGACGGATTGTGGATGTCGATCGGATAACTGCTGCGCGCCACGGCATCGTCGAAATGCCGCGCGTTCAAAACGTCGTCACGCGTGAGCGTGTAGACGCCCACGATGCGTCGTGACTCTCGAATTCCGATTTGCGTCGCGGTGGCGGCAATTCGCGAGTGCTCGAATCCCGGTACGCGCGCGCGAAAAAACCGCAATAATTCCATCGTCTGCAATCGGGCTTCTATCTCGGCACGCGTCAGATCGTCGGGATCGAGCGGGTCGATGCCGGTGACGCGGGTCATGTTCACAGTCACCTCGTCGGCGTACGGCGTTGCGAAGAACGATACCAGCTCGCGCGGCACGCTGACCTCACCTGCCTCGCGCGCCGCCTCCCAGAGTTCGTACAAGCCGGCTACCGCCGTCAGCGTGCGGGCAGTTCGTTCGTGCGCTTTCAAGGACGTTCGCGCCTGATCCGGATGCTTGCGCAGATAGGCCGCGGTGCGCTCGAGATCGACGTGACTGAGCCGGAAGATCAGCGTGGCGGGCTGAACGCGGCCTCGCTCGTCGCCTTGTTGCGTCGCGACGCCCGCCGAAGCCGCCACGAACGCATCGGCGGTCGCATCGACCGTCGTCCGCGCGTAATACGAACGCTCGCCCGCCACCGTCGCAAAACGCCCGCCGTTTACTTCGCCGTCTTCCATTTCGGCGCGCAAGAAATACGCGTGGAGCAACAAGTCGACGCCGCTCTCGCGCATCATTTCGAACAGAAGCGCCTTGTGCAGCTCCGGATCGAACGGGGTGATCGTCGACACGTAATCAGACGCGTCGTGAATGTGACCGGGCGATCCGCCCATCGCGGTGAGCCGCTCGACCATTTCTTGCGCGATGCCGCCGACGATGCGCTCCAGGCCCGAGTGAAAGGTCATCCACGGCCCCACCATCGAGGCGGTGGCCGTGCCGCCGAGAAAGCCGTAGCGCTCGACCAGCAAAACGGCGGCCCCCCGGCGCGCCGCCGCGAGGGCCGCCGTACAACCGGCATTTCCGCCGCCGACGACGAGAACGTCGTATTCGGTTCTCAGTTCTTCGCCGTTTGGAATGAATCGCTCATGAGATTCATCGAGTACTTCTCGTCGGTTATCGTGGTGGATTGCAGCGCTTCTTGGTGCATCCGCGACTGCATCACGATGTCGTGTGGAACGGTGTGCGGCATATCATAACTCAGCGTCCCGTGGGACGTCATGTCGAACGGCTGGGCGCCCTTGACCACCAAACGCTGGTCGTAGTTGATTTTCAGAAATCCGCTCGGATCGGTGCCCTTCACCTCAAACGAGTCTTGCTCGCTCGAGACGCCGGCGTTGGTGTTCTTCTGCCATCGCACTGCCGTGACGTCGTCCGGGGTCACAAATTGCTGAGCGAGCGTACGCAAGAGCATCTGCTCTTCGTCGGTGATGTTTTGCACGTCGTTGTTGTTGACTAGACGAACGCTGCCGTCGGGTGCGACATCGGCGGTGATGGGCGCCGTGCGCCGGTTGTCGGTATTCTCGGTTATCGTCATCTCCAGGCTTTTGTCCGGAGTGAATCCGCTGACCGAGACTTCCATCGTCCCGTGCGAAAGCTGCGACCCGCTGTATTTTTCGGTGTTGCTTGCAGAGGAAATCTCCATCTGCGAAATGTGCTGATCCGTCTCTTGCGTGGTCGTAACCTCGACCTTATAGACGAGGTGGCGCGGCCACGTCTGCGCGGCTCCCGCCGGCATCGCCCCGAGCACGAGGCTGAACGCCGCAAGTGATGCTGCCGGCAACTTCTTCATCGACATACCTTCGTAATGACGGTTCGTGGTGGAAATGTGTCGGACTGCAACCGGAAGCCGATGACTTCCTCCGTGGGCCGCCGGCGCCTTGCACGCACATAATCGCCCATATAAAGGATGTTTCCGCCCGCGATCGCGCTTACGACGCCGGTTGGCGCACCGTCACGAAGGTAATGGGCGCGGACGGTTCGACCCCGCGCAGTTCCTCTTCCGCGAGCGCGAGAACCTGCGTTGCCTCGGCAAACCCGCTCAAATCCGTCACCTTCGGACCGTGCAGAACGTAGAGGCGCGGCAGCGCGCGCCCGACGTCTCCGAACGACGTCTGCGATTCGAGCGTGTCGCGGAGCCGAGGGAGCGCGGAGCCGGCGCGCGTTTGCACCACGCTGGCGTCCGTGAGCGCCAAACGCGCGACGCCCCGCATGTCCAAAACGCGCAACTCGGCGCGCCCCGCGCGCCGAATGGAAAAGAGCAGCAGCGATTCGGTCGCCGCCACGCGCTCCAGGGGAGCGTCACCGGCCTCGAGCATTCGCGCCGCGACGCGCTCGAGCGCTACCGGATCGAGTGGTTCGAAGCGGGGCGTCTTGGCGAGCGCGCCGGCGCCACTCGCGATCGCACGTACGATATTGCGCCGCGGATCGAGCTCGATCGAAACGTCGACTTCTGCGGGATCTGCTCCGGCCGCGATCGCGGCATCTTCGGCAGCACGCCGAATCTGCACGATATCGTCGCGGGACGGATTGACGATCGTCCGCTCGATAGAATCTTGAACGAGCGCAAGTGCGACGCCGATCGGCGAGATGACCTCCGCGTTGCGCGCCGTGCGATACCGGTATCCGCCGCGCTGCGCCACCGCCGGCAACAGCGCCGCGGCGCCGCCGCCCCCGCCGACGAGCGTTAGCGTGCGCGCCTCCAACGCGTAGTCGAAGGCCAGCTCTTCGATTGCCCGTGAAACCTTGAGCGCGGCTCGATCGAGCACGGCACGCGCGAGCGTGTCTCCGTCGCCGCCGAAGCGCTCCGCGACGAGCGCGAACGCGCGGCGAGCCGATTCTTCGCTGCCGGCGGCGAACGCGTCGCGCGGAACGAGCCCGAGCGCATTCGCAGCACACGTCACGGTCACTCCGATTTTGGTTCCATCGCGTGCCAGGATTTGCACGTAGTCGGCGGGATCGTGCGCCGTCGGCGAAAAGCGCGTCACCGACGCGCCGTCGAAAACCTCGAGCGCGCAGAACGTAGCATATCGCAGTCCCGCAATGTGGGCCGAGCGCGGACCGGCGTCGACGCAACCGTGCTCGGGAACGCGCGCCAGCGAACCGCCGCCGATTCCCAGCGTGCGAACGTCGACGGTGCGCAGCATCGTTTGATGGCCTCCGATATTCGCGGATCGCATTTGCGGACGGCCGGCGCGAATTGCGGAACAATCCGAACTCGTCCCGCCGACTTCGATGAACACGCCGTCCGTAACGCTCTCGTGCAAAAGCGCGCCGGCGACTCCCGCCGCGGGACCCGAGAGCAGCGTGAGAATCGGGCGGCGCTCGACGTCGCGCGCGTTCATCACGCCGCCGTCGCTCCGCATGATCATCAACGGCGTTTCGATCTTCGCCGCCTGCACCGCGGCGCCGGTCATGCGCGCCGTCTCAATCATCTTCGGGAGAATCGCCGCATTGAGCGCCGCGGTGCGCGTGCGAGCGCGAAGACCGTACATTGACGACACCTCGTGGCCGCTGGTCGCGGGCAGGCCGCGCTCACGCGCGAACGCCACGCAGCGGCTCTCGGCGACGCGGTCGTCGACGCCGAAAGGTTGCGACGCTGCAAAGGCTTCACATCCGGCGCGCCGCAACGTCTCGACGGCTTCACGCATTCCGTCGATCGACGCGGCACGCGCAAAACGAAAATCCGGGGCGAACCGCGCGCCGGCGGCGACGTCGAACGGCCGGAACGCAATTTGCGGCCTGGCCAACCATCCGAGGCCGTCGAGCAATCCGACGACGCCGACTCGCGCGAGATCACCTTCCAGCAATGCGTTCGTCGCTTGCGTTGTAGAGTGTGCAATGAAACCGACGTCGCTGGGGTCGACGCCGCTCTCGCGAAGCAAACGCTCGATGCCCTCGACGATCCCCGCCGCGACGCCGCGTGCGTGCGCGTGCGTCGTTGGAACCTTCACCGAAGCGACGAGCTCGCGCGTTCGCGCATCGAGAGCCACGACATCGGTGAACGTACCGCCGACGTCCACCCCGATGCGCAGGGGGCGCGACATTACGGCAGCGCGGCCAGCTCGTCGTACAAGTGCGCGACCGTCTTTATTCCTCCGAAGAGCTGCGTCAGCGTGAACTTTTCATTCGGGGCATGAATCATATCGTCGGGAAGACCTACGCCGATGAGCACTTGCGGCAGATGCAAGATCCGCTCGAAACTCGATACCGGCCCGATCGTTCCGCCCGTTCCGATGAACACCGGCGCTTTTCCGAAGCCGGCCTCCATCGCGCGCGCCGCGGCGGCC
>JAFAIW010000082.1 GCA_019236495.1 Vulcanimicrobiota bacterium
TTGCAGAAAACGTCGAGTTGCCCTTGGTGTATCGGGGCGTGACGCCGGCTGAGCGGAGGCGACGGGTTGCCGAGGTGCTGGAACGCGTCGACATCGCGCATCGGGCCAAGCACTACCCCGCGCAGCTTTCCGGCGGGCAGCAGCAGCGGGTAGCGGTTGCGCGTGCCCTCGCTGGAAATCCCTGCCTTTTGCTGGCGGACGAACCGACGGGTAACCTCGACACCAAAAATGGCGAGGCCGTCATGCAGCTTCTCTCGGAGCTCAATCGTTCCGGTTCGACGATCGTGATGGTTACCCACGACCAGCGATTCGCGCGTTACGCGACGCGTACGGTTGGGTTGCTCGATGGGCAGCTCGTTGCCGACCGCGCGCTGGTCCTCGCACAAATGTAGCCGGGGCTCCGCGGTCGCCTTCGCGAAGACGCGGGCATGCAAGACATCATCGAATTTGGGCGGCGGGAGTCGCCGGCGCCGCGTCCGCAATCGCTGGCATTCGACGGCGATTGGCTCTGGATGGGCTCGATCGAAACGGAGCGGATCTACGGCATCGATCCCGTGCATTGGTCCGTACGCGAAGAACACGCGGCACCCGGAAAGCCGTGGGGCATGGCCGTCGTGGGAAACGAGCTGCGCGTGATTTGCGGTGAGGGCTCCGATGACGATCGCTATATCCGCCGCTTCGTCCCTGGTCACGGCTTCAAAAGTGGTGATGCAATCGCGTGCCCCGACTTTACCGGCTCGCAGCTCGGCTTCGACGGTTCGCGCTTGTGGGTCAGTCAGTGGTACAATCGCAAGCTGCTCGCCCTCGACGCGCACGGCACCGTTGAGAAAACCATCGACGTGCCGCACGGCATCTGCGGCCAAGTGATCGTCAACGGCGCATTTCTCTTGATGACGACCGACGACGAAGCGGGCAGCGACTTTTTCGTCACCGAGGTGCGCGATGGCAAGAGCCGCGACGTCGCGCGCGTGCCGTTACAAGCGCGCGCCCTCGCCTATGACGGGCGGTGTTTCTGGACCAATCATCGCGAGCGAAATGAGATCGTCGTTTTCAACCTTCCCACCGAGTGAGGTCGCCAGCCGGGTTACGTTGCGGGCGGTGATTCCATAGATCGAAAGCTGCGGGTTAGCGCCGAGGCTCGTGGGAAAAATCGATCCGTCGAATACCGAGAGATTTTCGAGCGCATGGTGGCGGCCGAACCCGTCGACCACGCTCTGTGTTGGATCTGAGCCCATCGTACATCCGCCCATGACGTGCGCGCTGGCGACGCGCGTTCGCAGCACCTCCATCGGCAGGTGCGATATGGCGGCACGCGCTTCGTCGAGCGTCGCGTACGGCGCGGCATCCTCGTGCAAGGGCAGCACGGTATGCGCGCCGGCCGCGAATTGCAATTCCGCCATGGCGAGCAGCGCTCGGCGCGCTCCTTCCCAGAGGTACGGCGTGAGCGCGTAGTCGAGCAGCGGTGTGCCGTCGCTCTTGAGCGACACGGTGCCGCCGGGGCTTTCTTCGTGGAAGCCGTCGCGAAGCAATGCGAGCATCGCGTGCGCGTGCGAGAACTGCGACATGAGCCGCGCGTGCATCTCACCGAGACCGGTAAATGTAGTGGACGAAAGCACCGGATGCAGCGGCGGCACTTCGAGCTTGAAGCCCACCGGTCCGTCGATCGGATCGACGGAGAGAAAGTGATCTGAATACACCGATTGCGGTGCGCCGCTAAACCCCATCACTGGGTCGGGCATGATGGCCGCGCTGATCAGCGTCGGATGCAAGAACGTGCGCTTTCCAACGCGATGGAACGGGTCTGGAAGAGCGCTGCGCAACAAGAGCGCCGGCGATCCGATGGCACCGGCCGCGGTAACGTAATGCCGAGCGCGAACGCCAACGGTGCGGCCCGACGGCGCGATCCCGCGCGCATCCATGGCGGCGCATTGCAACTCGACGACGCGATCGCCTCGCGTAACGAAACGCTCCGCCCGCGTGCGGCTGAGCAAAACCGCGCCTCGATCCAGCGCCGCGGGAATCGTGGTGACGAGCATCGACTGTTTGGCGTTCACCGGACAACCGAAGCCGCAATATCCCAAATTGCGACAACTCTCGACGTTGCGCGCGATGACGCCCGCCGGAATGCCCAATTGCTGCGCCCCACGGAGCAGCGCATCGTTGTTCGCATTCGGTGGCAGCGACCATGGGGCGATGTGCAAACGCCGTTCCATATGCGCGAACCAAGGCGCCAAAAGGTCGTCGCGGTAGTCGCTCAGGCCGAAACGCTCGCGCCAGAATGCGAGTGTCGAAGACGGAGTGCGAAAACTCGTCGTCCAATTGACGGTGGTCGAGCCTCCGACGCACCGTCCCTGCAGAATGTTGATTCCTTTGTCCTTGGTCTTGCGCGCCGCGGATTCTTGATAGAGATTTGGGTACGCGACGCGCTCGAGCAGAGCGAAGTCGGACGAGCTGCGCAGCGGCCCTTCCTCGATCAACACAACGCGCAATCCAGCGCGGCTCAAGATTTCAGCGGCGGTTCCGCCACCCGCGCCGGTACCGACGATCGCAACGTCCGCCTCGTATCGCGCGTCGCGCTCGAAGTTGGACGCATCGAAGACTCTCCAGCCGCGCGCCTTTCCCGAAGCGAAGGGATCGTTCATGCGACGGCGGGCGGCCCGGGATAACCGATCGCACTCCAGGATTCGTTGCTCCCGTACCAGGCTGCATACGTGAGCTGGTGAATCGCGTCGTACGCTCCGCGCAAACGAGTGAACGGGCTGAAGCGCCACGCCCGCAAGAACCGTTCGATCTCGTTCTCGCCGGCCAAGTGCCACGGACGCATAACTCCCGTCGCAATGACGCGGGTGGCCGGCGCGCGCAGGAGGACGAAGAGTTGCGCGAGCTCGCCTTGCACGCTGGGGGTCAGTCCGGCGATTGCCGTGTCGAGTCCGCGAACGGTGCGCTCGATTGCGGCCGCGCGTTCCGTGCCGTCCGGCAGTGCAGTTGCCAAAACGACTGGAGTGATGGCGGCGAGAATCGCGCGGTCCGCGTCGTTGAGAGCGCGGAATTCAAAATCGTCGTTCGGTATGGGATCGGACTGCGCTTCGTAGAGAACCGCCGCGCCGATCGCGATGACGGCACCGGCGAATGCGTAGCGAAAGACCTGGCCGCGAGTCAGAGCGCGGCGGCGGCCGCCATTCGCCGTGCCCGCGGCTCGGCGCGCAAGAGTGCGCCGTCTTCGGGAATGGTGTGATGCAACGTGATCTGCTCGATCAGGGCGGCGATGCGGCGCGCGCTCTGGTGCGGCGCAACCGCGGCCTGCAATTCGCGCATCGCCTTGACGCGCTCGGGATGTGCCACCAGCATTTTCACCGCGCGAACGACCTCGGGTGTCGTGAGCGCGACGATGCCGATACCGTTGCGCCGGACGAAATCGATGTTTCCGCGCTCCTGCCCCGGAACGTAGTCGTAAACGACCGAGGGAATCTGCGCGACGTTCGCTTCTGCGAGCGAACCCGGACCGGCTTTGGTCACGAGCAAGTCGGCGGCACGCATGAGTTGCGGAATCTTGTCGGTGTAGCCCAGCACCGTCATCGGCGTCGCGAGGCCCGGAGCGAGCTCTTCGAGTTTGGCTTTCAGGGTCAGGTTGCGCCCACAGACAACGACCATGTGCATGTGCATGTGCGCTTTGGCAAGCGCGAGCGTTGTTTGCAGCAGCTTCCCGCCACCCTCGCCGCCCGCCATCAACAGCGTGATGAAGCCGGCGCTGGGCAATCCCAGTTGTGCGCGCAACTCTGCTTTGCTCGCGGTGACGTCTTCGAAGCTCGGATGGATGGGTTGCCCGAGCAGGCGCAAGCGCGCCGGATCGATGCCGCGTGTCAGTGCCCGGTCGTACACTTCGCGCGCCGGGACGACCACCGCATCGGCTTCCGGCGTAAGCCACGACTCGTGGACCTTGCCGAGGTCCGTAATGACGGTCACGAGCGGAACGTGCGTCATACGCGCATCCGAGCGCGCGCGTAACGCCGCGTGATTGAGCAGCGGATGGACCGAGACGATCACGTCTGGCACGTACGCCGTGAAGAGGTCGCGCAGCCGCTCGCGATAGAGCGGCTCGCAAAAGCGGACGAGGGCCTTGTAACGGCGCCGACCGTTGGTGGCGTAGTAGAGCGCGCCATACACGGGAGGCGCGTAGCGCAGCGCGGTGCTGTAGGCGAAGCCGAGCTGGGTTAGCGGAAAAGAGCAGTGCGCGGCGACGTCGTCGATGCGGTGCTCGAAGCGCACCGTTCGATCGATTTCATCCAGCGCCGCGGTTATCGCATTGGCGGCGCTGCGGTGCCCACCCCCGGTATCGGAGATGAGAAAGAGCGCGCGTTTGGTCATTTCCCTCCGTCAGGTTCGTGCCGGTTGCCGCTTCAGGCGCCGCAAACGGCGCACCGCGGCGTTTCGGGACCGGCGGCTCGTGGGCTCCAGCTTGGCGATGAGCGCCCGGGCCGGAGCGTCGTAGAACCGGAAAATGTCCCCGAACTCGATATCCGGGTTCCGGTGGTGCCCGTCGTGGTCCTCCGGCAGTACAAGCGAGAACTGGCGGCTCAGCGTCACGAACCAGCGCGGCGTCTTCCAGCCGAGTTCGGTCGTGTGGCGCCACCATACGTGGATCTGACCGAGCGCTAGACCGATAAGCGCCCCTCCCACCGACAGCGGAAAGAGGGAGATTGCGATGATGATGTAGGGAAGAGCACCGAGCAGGCCATCGAGCAAAACGGAGGGATCTTTGGAAAGGACCGCATGGTCCCAATACGAACGCCGCCGATCGTGGTGCGTTCTCAGATGCAACGTGAACCAGAGATGCTGCGGAACGTGATAGAAGAACGTCGACGCGAAATCACCGACCACTAAGACAATGAACGCTGCTACGAATCCGTAGCCGACCTGTGGCCAAATCATGGTATCGTCGCTTTCTCACCTTCTATGCGATTGTTTTCACGGCCATCTTGTGCGAGTGCGCGCCGGCGACCTTCGAGGAATTGCCGGGGAACCGGCAAACCGTACCGCACATCGCGACGGTCGTTAACACCGCCTTAAGCTGGCGTATTCACTCCTATTATACCCCATCGATTGCGGGAGTTACCCTCTTGCGCGACGGGGCGCCGTTCGCGCATCGCAATCTCGCCGTTGCGCATTCGATCGAACGTAGCAATCCGAGGCTATCTCGGTTCGACGCCCTGGAACTTGCCGATATCGCGCTGGACGCGGCCGCCCGCCATGCGCTCGACGGTGAATTCTTCTGTGCCACACTCCTCCAGGAATCGGCCTTCGATCCCACCGCGATGTCGTCGGCCGGAGCGGTTGGGATCGCGCAATTTACCATCGATACGGCCGACCGCTACGGCGTCGACCCCTTCGATCCAAACGATGCGATCGAAGGTGCGGCGGCGCTCCTTAGCCGCTATCTCGCCGCCTACCGCGGCGTCTACGACGATCCATATGCGGCCACACTCGCCGCGTACAACGCCGGCCCGGGTGCGGTCGCCGCATATCACGGCGTACCGCCCTACCCCGAGACGCGCGAATACATCGCCGACGTCTACGAGCGCTGGGCGTACATCTTGCACGACGAGCGGATGCAATGACGCTGCTGCGCAGACTTTTTGCGCGCCAACCGCTCGAGTGGGTGTCGTCAGAGTCGGACGGCCCCACCTTGCGGCGGGCATTGGGCTGGCCGGCCCTAACGTGCATCGGCCTCGGCACGATGCTCGGCGGCATTTTCCCGACGATCGGAGCGGGTGCTCATCAAGCGGGTCCCTCGGTGATAACGTCGTTCGTGCTCTCCGGGATCGTCTGCGTCGCGGTAGCGCTGTGCTACGCCGAGCTCTCGTCGATGGTGCCGGTCGCGGGAAGCGCATACACCTATGCTTATGCAACGCTCGGCGAGATCGTCGCGTGGATCATCGGATGGGACCTGATTCTCGAATACGGAATCTCTGCCGCGCCCGTTGCGTCGTCGTTGAGCACGTATTTTCAAGATTTTCTGAATTCCGTTCATATCACGCTGCCCCAGTGGGCGTCCACCGCGCACTGGAACGGCGTGCACTCGCAGATCGATGTCTCCGCGGCGGTCGTCGTGCTCCTCATTTCAGGGCTTCTCGCGATCGGGATTCGCGAGTCGTCCCGCGTGAATGCTACGCTGGTCGCCGTGCAAATCGTTGCGATGCTGGCGTTTCTCATCGGAGTTCTGCCGCATGTCAATGTCGTAAATTTGCACCCCTATAGGCCGTTTGGAACCACCGGGATGCTCTACGCCACCGCACTCGTGTTCTTTGCATATATCGGCTTTGACACGGTAACGGTAGCGGCCGAAGAAGCCCATCGCCCGCACGTGCACGTCCCGATCGGCATTCTGTTGTCGCTGGTCATCGGGGGAGTTCTCTATGTCGCGCTGACCTTCGTGACGGTCGGTTCGACGCCGTTCGCGCGACTCAGCGACGGCGGCGCCATGCTCGACGCGGTTCGTGTGAACGGCAACAATCCGTTCTTGCGCGCCGTCGTCGAACTCGGAGGCGTCGCGGGGAACACGACCGTCATGCTCACGTCGCTTCTGGGGCAAGTGCGCATCTTTTACGTCATGGCACGCGATCGAATGCTGCCGCCGGGCGTCGCTAAGATCCATGCGATTTTTCGAACGCCGGCGCACATGACGATGATCACTGGCGTCATCGTCGCGATCTTGGCGGCCATCGTTCCGCTCGAGCAATTATTGAAGCTGGTCAATATCGGCACGCTGTCGGCATTTGCAATCGTCAGCTTCGGGACGTTTTCGCTGCGTCTCGTAAACCCCAACGCGTCGCGTCCGTTCAAGGTCCCCGGCGGGATTGCCGTCTCTCTCTTCGGAGGCTTGTCGTCGTTTGCGCTGATCCTTTACTTAGGTCAGACGACCTGGGTGCGGTTCGTCACCTGGTTCGCGGTGGGGATGATCGTCTACGCGGCTTACGGCTTCTGGCACTCTCGGTTACGTAGCGGTATCGCACCCCCATAGCCTCAAAATTTTCTCATCCCCATGCATCCGGTAGTGACAAATCGGCGTCTTTAGGGTAGGTACTCTAAAGGCAGGCATTATGAGCGCGACGTTGACCAGGATCTCCGACCGGCTGGAGATCGTAACGGCCACCAATCCGGTTCACGTCGCGACGTTCGCGGAAGACGTGCAAAGCGGTCTTGGCGCGCACCCGCGGCAGCTCAATCCGAAATACTTCTACGACGATCTCGGCTCGACGCTGTTCGATGCGATCACGCGCCTTCCTGAATACTATTTGACGCGCGCAGAAACCGAGATCTTGCGCGAATACGGTTGGGAAATCGTGCGGCAATTGCGCACGCCCTTCGAAGTGCTCGAACTGGGCAGCGGCAGTGCGATTAAAACTCGTCTCCTGATCGAAGAAGCGCTGCGCGTTCAACGATCGTTGCGCTATTGCCCGATCGACATCTCGCCCGAAGCACTGCGCGCCTCCGCCGAAAGCTTGGTGGGTGCTTATCGGGAATTGCACGTTACCGCGTATGCCGCGGACTACTTCGCGATCCTGGGCACGAGCGATTTGGTGCTGCGCCGTCCGGTGCTCGCGCTGCTGCTCGGCTCGAACATTGGGAACTACCGGCCGGTGGAAGCGCACCGGTTGCTCGCGGCGCTGGCCCGCTCGCTGCGTCCGGGCGACGCGCTCTTGATGGGCGCCGATTTGAAAAAAGATGCGCACACGCTCGAGTTAGCATACAACGATCCAACCGGTGTGACCGCAGCCTTCGATCGGAACGTGCTCGGCCGCATCAATCGCGAGCTCGGAGGCGATTTCGACCTGGAACAATTCCGCCACGTCGCGCACTACGATGCCGAGCGCGGCGTCGTCGACTCCTTCCTCGAAAGTCGTGTCGCGCAGCACGTTCGCATCGCCGCGTTGGGCCTCGATCTCACGTTCGAATCCGGCGAACGCATTCACACGGAGTCGTCGTACAAGTTCTCGCTCGAGGATTTGCGCGTGCTTGGCGCGGCCGCCGGGTTTTC
>JAFAIW010000100.1 GCA_019236495.1 Vulcanimicrobiota bacterium
TGGTAGTCGTCCCGGCGCCGGCCGCTCTCGGCATGGCACGGGCCGTCGACATTCTCTTGCGCGCGGCGGCCTTCGGCATCGTCGTGATGCCGGCGGTGCGGGTGCGCGCCGCGGTATGGGCGCGTTTGGCCGGTTTGGCGCATCACGCCAACGCGCTGCTGCTCGTTGTGGGAGATGCTCCGAACGAGTTGGGTTTTACCGCAAGCACGCGCGTGCGTTGTGCGATCGAGCGCGTTCTGTGGGCGCATTCCTCGGGGATTTTCAATGAATTGGCCGGGTATCACGTCCGACTGGATGTGATCAAAAACAAACGCGCGGCGCCCGGCACGCACGCGCGCATTCACATTGGAGCGGTAGCATGACGTTGCTGTGCGTGACGGTTCCGACTTTCCGGTTGCAAGTTGCCATGCAAACGTATGGTGTTGAAGCGTGCAGCGCTATCTTGGCAGACAAGCGAGATCGCGGGCACGTCATCGAGTTGAACGATGCAGCGAAACGCAGCGGCGCGCGTACCGGCATGACGCTCGTGGCCGCGCAGGCCGCGGCGAGCGACGCGGCATTGCTCGTGCACGATCCCGTGCGCAGCGGCGACGTCTGGCGCGACGTTCTCGACGCGCTCGATACCGTCTCACCCTTGATCGACGATACGGCCGAAGGCGTCGCATATCTGCATATGGTGGGCGCGGCCGGAACGCCGCAAGATTGGATCGCAAACGCGCGCGCCGCACTGGAACCGTTCGCTTTGCCTCTACGCATTGCGGTTGGTTCCAACAAGTTCGTGGCACGTGCCGCGGCGTTCGTCGGCGACGGCGTGGTGTGTGCTCCTGGAAAAGAACGCGCGACCGTCGCCCCGTTGCCGCTCGAAGTGCTGCCCGATACCGATCCGCAGGTGCTCGAACGGTTAGAGTTGCTCGGCATTCGCACGCTGGGCGAGCTGGCAAAGCTTCCGCACGGGCCGTTCGTGCGCCGGTTTGGGAGCCGCGCCGCGCGCTGGCACCGTCACGCGCAAGGCGTCGACATGACGCCCTTTCTCCCGCGCGCGCACGAGATTTCCATCGAAGCCTCGACGTACGGTGATGGTACGGCCGAAACGGAAGAACAGGTGTATTTTGCCTTGCGCGTGCTGGTGGGGCGCGTTCAAGAAGATCTCTCGCATCTCGGAAAGCGCGCCGGGGCGCTGCAGTTACGCATCGAATGCGACAACGGAGAAGCGCGCGAGCTGACGATTCACATTGCGACGCCGACGTCCGCGCCGCAGATGCTCTTCGATCTCGCAAAGGCTAAGGTCGAAGGGCAGACCTTCGAATCGCCGATTGCGGGACTACGCTTGCAGGCGTGCCGGTTGGAAGAAGGTGGCGCCCCGACGACGCTCTTCGCATCGAACGGGGCCGATCCGGCCGCGGTCGCTCTCGCTTTGGCGCGTTTGGAATCCGCCTTCGGCGTGCAACCGGTGGCCGCAAAGCTTCAGCCGGCACACGCGCTCGAAGCGCAGTTTGCCTACGAGCGGTTCGACGGGCCGCCCGAACGCGTGCGCTCCGAGAGCGCATTGCCGGCCGCGCCGATTCCCCAGATGCGTCTCTTGCACGTGAAAGAGATTCCGGTGCAAATGGTGCGAAACGCTCCCGCCTTCGTCGGGGCGCAAGCGGTGGTCGATTTTGCGGGCCCGTGGCGCATCGACGAGCAGTGGTTCCAAACCCCGCTACGGCGCGACGAGTACGACGTGTTGCTCGACGACGGTGCGCTCTATCGCATCTTCAAACAAGGCGAACGCTGGTATCTGCGGGGGGCGTATGATTGAAATCCTCAGTCGCCGTAGGTGACGTAGATGCCGGTCACGCGTCCGGCAGCCAGGCTGAATACCAACTCGTTGGGGATTTCCGGAAAAATCGTGTAGCGAAAGAGGGTCGCGCCGCACGCGGTTTCGCGCTCAGGCGCTCCGAGCAGGCGAACGACTTCGCTCTCCGGCGTGCCGACGGCAATGTTCGACGTCGTGTGGACGCCGCTCAAATCTGCGGCGCGCGCCGCGGACGGCGGCGGACCGATTTTGAGCACTTGGATCGTGCCCCAGGCGTGGTCGTGATCGGTGACGAGCAGCGCGATGCCGTGCGCGGCGTCGTACGTGACGCCGTTTTTGAACGACGCGGCACCGGACAAATATTCGCTGCTCTTTTTGGCGACCGGCGGCGGCGCCGGCGCCCCCTTCGACAGGCTCAGGGTAAACTGCGCGACGCACTGCATCTGCGTCATCCAGGGTGTGACCATGGCGCGGCGTTTCGATGAAGTACGCGGAGCTCCATTGTTGGTCGAATTTTACGTTTTTGGAAGGCGGCTCGCATCCCGAAGAGCTGGTTGAGGCTGCGGCGCGTCTCGGCTTGAGCGCGCTGGCGCTGACCGATCGCGACGGACTCTACGGCACGGTGCGTTTCAGCAAAGCCGCCAAAAACTGCGGATTGCCGGCGATTTGCGGGGCGGAACTCACGTTTGCGCTTCCGGCGGCGACGCGCGTGGTGCTGCTGGCCGAGGATGCGGCGGGATATGCTAATCTCGTCGAGCTGATCTCGCTCGCGCAGATGCGCGGCAGCAAAGGCGATCCGCGTTTGCAGCTCGAGGATTTCGAGGGACGCACGGCCGGGCTCGTCGCGCTTTCGGGCGGTTGGAACGGGATCGCGGAGTCGCACTCCGCCGCGCTGGCGGCGCTTTTCGGTTCGGGGTTTTTCCTGGAAATGCAGCATCATCTGCGGGCCGAGGACGCGGCGCTCGTGCGCGCGACACTCGCGCTCGCGAAGCGCCTGGGCGTGGCGTACGTCGCCACCAACGGCGTCGCGTACGCGTGTAAGGAAGATGCGTATCTCGCCGACGTGCTGTCGTGCGTGAAGAAAAAGACGAATCTCGCCGACGCGCACGCGCGCAAGCTGTTGCGGCCGAACACCGAATACGCGCTCAAAACGCCCGCCATGATGGCGAAGCTGTTCGCGCCGTATCCGCAGGCGCTGAAGAATACGCTCGCGATTGCGGAACGCTGCACGTTTCGGCTCGACCGCCTCGCGGGACAATTTCCGCTCTTTCCGGTGCCGCCCGGCGAGTCGAGCCGCCAGAGTTATTTACGCACGCTGGTCTATCGCGGTGCGGCCGGGCGTTACGGTACGCCCCTCCCCTCCGATGTGGAACGCCAACTCGAATACGAGCTCGGCATCATCGCGCGCTTGGACTTGGCGGGCTACTTTCTTATCGTGTGGGACATCGTGCGCGCCGCAACCGAGCTGGGGGTGTTGTGCCAGGGGCGTGGTTCGGCCGCAAATTCGGCGGTGTGTTATGCGCTCGGCATCACCGCGGTCGATCCGGTCGGCGGGAAATTGCTCTTCGAGCGGTTTCTGACGGAAGATCGTCAGGAAGTTCCCGACATCGATATCGACTTCGCGCACGAAGATCGCGAGAAGGTCATTCAATACGTCTACGAGCGCTACGGGCGCGCGCACGCCGCGATGGCAGCCGAAGTGATTACGTACCGTACGCGTTCGGCCATTCGCGACGTCGGGAAAGCGTTGGGTTTGACGCTGGCGCAAGTCGATGCGGTCGCACGCGAGTTCGACGCGCGCGAATCGCTGGCGGAAGCGATGGGCGTCGACGACGCACCGCGCGGGGCGCTGCCGCCGTCGATTGAATCGCGGCGCGATCTCGACGCCAGCACGATGACCTACGCCTCGCGGATTGAAAACGGAGCATCGTACGTCCCGCGCTTCGAAGCGCAAGATCTCCCCCCGTGTCACCCTGAGGAGCGCGCCGCAGGCGCGCCTCGAAGGGCGGCAGCCGTCGACGGCATTATCGCGGAGCGTCTCTTCGCACTCTGCCGGCGCGTCGACGGTTTTCCGCGCCACATGGGCATTCACTCCGGCGGGATGGTGATTACCCGCGATCCGCTGATTCGCGTTGCACCGGTGGAGTGGGCGACGATGCGTGATCGCACGATCGTGCAGTGGGACAAAGACGACCTCAACGACCTCGGATTGATCAAGATCGACTTGCTTGGTCTCGGCATGCTGTCGCTCTTGCGCGAAGCGTTTGCCCTCTACGCGCGCTGCGAGCGCGAAGAAAGCCTTCCGCCGGCCGCCCCGCGCCACGCTCCATTAGCGCTGTACACGATTCCCGCCGACGACAAGCCGAGCTACGCGATGATGCAACGCGCCGACACCATCGGCGTCTTTCAAATCGAGTCGCGCGCGCAGCAGTCGATGTTGCCGCGCATGAAGC
>JAFAIW010000123.1 GCA_019236495.1 Vulcanimicrobiota bacterium
CTCGCGAACGAATGCTCGCGCGCTCTCGCCGGTCAACCACTGCTGAACGCCGGATTGCGATGCAACGTAGCCGTCGAGCGAACTCGCAAGCTTGAGCGCTACGTAGGGCCGATCGGTGCGCGCAATTGCTTCGGCAAAGGGTTCGATCAAGCGTCGCGCTGCGGGCAGATCCGCGACTTCAACCGCGATTCCGGCTCGTTCCAACGCGGCGATACCGCGCGCGTTCGTGGCCGGATTGGGATCGAGCGTCCCAACGACGACGCGCGCGATCCCCGCGTCGATCACCGCTCGCGTGCAGGGAGGCGTTTTTCCGGCGTGATTGCAGGGTTCGAGCGACACGTAAAGCGTCGCGCCGCGCGCATCGCTCGTTGCTTGCAACGCTTCGACTTCGGCGTGCGCGGCGCCGGCGCGATGATGAAAACCCTCGCCCGCAATCGCCCCGTTTTTCACCACCACGGCTCCGACGGGTGGATTCGGAAACGTGCTCCCCGCACCGCGAGCGGCCAACTCGAGCGCGCGCTCGAGATAGATCCGATCTTCGGCCGTCACGCGCGATCGGCGCGCGCCACGACGAGCGCCGCGCGCACGATCGCACCGGCCGACCGCAATGCGGCAGCGCAATCCTCGAGCGTGCTTCCGGTCGTGCAAACGTCGTCCACCAGGACCACCTGTTGGCCGCCGAGCGCCGCGTACCTGGAACGAAAGCGTCCGGTCGCCGCCAAACGCGCGCGTCGATCGCGACCGCGTTGCGCGTCGCCGGCAACCTGCTCCAGCGCGGCGAGCAAACGTGCGCCGCTGCGCGCGCTGGCATGTTCCGCAAGCAACGTGGCCCCGTCGAAACCGCGCGATCTCCGGCGCGCGGTGGTGGTCGGCACCGGAACGAGTACCGCGTCGCGCGTTGCCAAGCGCCCCAAACGCAGACCGAGGGACTCGGCAACGTCGCGCCGTCCGCCTTTGAGCGCCAGAATGGCCCGCCGCCAAGCGCCTTCGTAGCGTGCCAGCGCAGTGCCGCGCAATGTCGGCGTGGCAAAAGAAATCACGCCGGCTGCGGGTGCACACCGCCCGCACAGTCCTTCGCCCACGGCACCGCACGCCGCGCATTGCGGCGGAAAAAGCCAACGCAGAACGCGATCCATGCAAAGCATTCACGCTCCCGCGCAGTGCGGCTAGATCGCTTCGGCGGCCTCTTCGTTCGCGACCACTGCGTCGCGCAGGAGCGCACTTTCCGGGACGGTGTAATTCATGCCCACGATTGCATGACGCAACGTCGCATTCGCGCCGACGTGTGCGCCGTCCCAAAGGACGGAATGCTCGACCCGCGCGCCCGAATCGACGGTGACGGCATCGCCCAACGACGTGGGACCCGCGATCGTCACGTCGTCGCCGAGAATAACGCCATGCCCGAAGAGGACATGCCCCTCGATCCGCACGCCTTTGCCGACGCGCGTGCTCTTGCGCACGCCCGTTGCGTGCATTCCCGGCAGCGTTACGCGTCCACCGAGCACGTCGTCGCTTGCGCGCCAGTATTCGCCGACCGTTCCGATGTCGCACCAATACGCATCGCCCGCATCGAACCCGTAAAACGCCGCGCCGCGTTCCTGCAATGCCGGAAACACTTGCTTACCGAAGTCGTAAAACGCCTGGGGCGGAATTTCGTCGAAAATCTTCGGCGAGAACGCATAGATGCCGGTATTTACCGCGTGCGAGCGTTCCGTTCCACGTGGAGGCTTTTCTTGAAAGCCGGTGATCCGCCCGCGCTCGTCCGTTACGACCACGCCGTAGTGTTCGACTTCGCTGCGCTCGACCAAGCCGATGGTCGCGACCGCTTCGTTCTTCCGATGAAAAGCCAAGAGGTCGTCGAGCGGCAAGTTCGTGAGATCGTCGCAGCCCACCACGACGAAGGACGGCTCCCCGGCAAAGAAGTCTTGCACTTTTTTTACGGCTCCCGCGCTCCCAAGCAATTCGTCTTCATGCGAATACGTCAAACGCACGCCGAAGCCACTTCCGTCCCCCAGCCGCGCTAAGATCGCGTCGGCCAAGTAGTGCACGTTGATGACGATCTCCCGATACCCGAACGATGCCAGGTAGCGAATCAAGTGCTCGGCATTTGGTTTTCCGGCCACCGGAACGAGCGGTTTGGGCACTTGTTTCGTCAGCGGGTAGAGCCGCGTGCTCAATCCGCCGGCCAAGATCATCGCGCGCATGATTTTAGCCCGTCCAGCGCCACGAGCCACACAAAATATGGAAGCGCGAGTTGACGGCGCCAGCGATGCGGCTCGCGCAGCAAGCGATAGAGCCACTCGAGGTTCAGGCGACGCCACGCTTCCGGGGCGCGCGCGACGTTGCCGCTGATGACGTCGAACGAGCCGCCCACGCCGACCGCGACGCCGCATTGCGTTCGGCTCAAGTACCGTTCGATCCAAAACTCCTGGCGCGGCGAACCGAGACCGACGAAGAGCAAGCCCGCTCCGGTGCGCGCGATGTCGTCGGCAATCGCGGGCGCGTCGTCGGTACCGAAGTATCCACTGCGCGTTCCGGCAATACCCAGCAACGGATAGCGCGATCGCAACTTTGTGGCAGCACCTTGAGCCACGCCGGGCGCTCCGCCGAAAAGATACACGCTCACGCCCGCTTCCGCCGCGGCGGCGCAAAGATGGTCGATCAGCTCCACGCCGGTCACGCGTTCGCGCAGCGCCGCCCCGCGCAGCCGCGCTGCGGCGAGTAATCCAACCGTATCGCAAAGCGATAGCGCGCATCGATTGACCAGCGCGCGGAAGAGGTCGTCGCGTTGTGCGTACACGACCATCTCCGTGCCCAGCGTGACGATTTGCGCGCCGGCGCGCTCTTCAGCGAATTTCAGAATCGTATGCGTAGCGGTGTCGACATCGACGTCGTCGAGGCGACACCCCAAGATCATCACGCTCAAACGGCGGTGCCGATCTTGAATTGCTCCATCACTTCGCGCAAGCGCGGCTTGAGCTCGTCGGGCATTGGGCCGAGCGGCAAACGGCATTCGCCGCAGTGAAATCCCATTTGGTTCATCGCCCATTTGATCGGGATGGGGCTGGTCGTGGCGAAGAGCGCGTTCATCAGCGGCATGAGATCGAAATGGATGCGTGCCGCATCGGCAATGCGGCCCTCGTGCACCGCGTCGGCCATTCGGCCGAACTCGCGCGAACAAAGATGCGTCGCAACCCCCACCACGCCGTCCGCGCCGAGCGCAAGTGCGGGCAAAAACAGATGATCGTCGCCGCACAGAAATGCAAACCCCTCGCGTCGCTCGCGCAGAATCGCGGCGAATTGCGCAACGTCACCGCTGGATTCTTTCACCGCGCAAACGTTCGAATATCGGCGCGCCAGCTCGAGCAGCGTCTTCGGCTGCATGTTCGAACCGGTGCGCCCGGGGATATTGTAAATCATGATTGGGAGCGACGTCGCATCGGCGATTGCGCCGAAGTGCCGCAACATGCCCTCTTGCGGGGGTTTGTTGTAATACGGAACGACCGACAGGATGCCGTCGGCGCCCGCCACCTGCATTTCGCGCACGGCCGCGACGCTTATCTGCGTGTCGTTGCCGCCCGCGTTCGCGATCACAGTGGCGCGCCCGCCGACCGCCTCTTTCACCGCGGTTACCAGCCCCAAGCGCTCGTCGAACGTCAGCGTCGGACCCTCTCCCGTCGTTCCGCCGACCACCAGGCCGTCCGTACCGCGCTCCACCAGCCACTTCGCCAAGCGCGCGGCTTCGGCCGCGTCGAGATCGCCGCGCTCGTCGAACGGCGTGACCATGGCGGTGATGATCCGGCCCCATTTCATGAAAGTGCCTCACGGTCGAGTTGAAAGAAATCGTGCACGGCGGCTTCGGCCCGCTCGGCGTCCTTCTGCGGCACGACGATGGAGACGGTAATGTTGCTGTCGGTGCAATGAATGATCTCGACATTCGCAGCCGAGAGCGCTTGCACGATGCGGTGAATGACACCCGGCGTACCACGCATGCCGGCGCCCACGATCGAAAGCTTCGCGCACGATTCGCGTACGCGTACCGCCATATTCAAATCGCCAAGCAACGTTCGAATCTTTCCCGCTTCGGCTGCCTTCACCACGAAAAAGACGCCGGCCGTGTTGATGTTGACTTGGTCGATCGAAATTTGCCGCTCCGCAATGCGGCGGAACATCTCGAGCTCGAGTTGCATGCGCGCGCGTTGATCTTCAATGTCGCCACGAATGATTCGCACGAACGTCAAGTTCGCGGTGGATGTGACGCCGGTGACGGGACTGTGCCGGTCGATGCCGGCTTCGACCACGGTGCCGACGCCGCTGCGTAACCCTTTGATTGCGTACGGCGTGCGCGTCTGCTGCGCGTAATCGGCCGCTTTGGCGTGCATCACTTTTGCGCCGTGCTCGGCCAGTTCGCTCATCTCGAGCAGTTCCGCGCGTTCGATGCGGCGCGCGCCGTTGATGCGGTGCGGATCGGCGGTCATCGCGCCGCTCACGTCGGTGTAGATGTCGATGCGTTCCGCGCCGACCGCATGGCCGAGCGCGATCGCGCTGAGGTCGGTGCCGCCGCGCCCC
>JAFAIW010000093.1 GCA_019236495.1 Vulcanimicrobiota bacterium
GCCCATTCCGAAATCGATCGCGTTTTGGATCGTTGCGAGCGTGGTCGTGATGATGCGCGGACCGCCGGGCGATCCCGTCACCATGAAAAGCTTGCCGTCGCGGGTCACGATCGTGGGCGTCATCGACGACAGCGGCCGCTTTCCGCCTTCGACCTCGTTGCGAACGCCCTGTACGAGTCCGTACATGTTCGGCGCGCCGGGCTTGGACGTAAAGTCGTCCATTTCGTCGTTCAGCAAGAATCCGGTGTCACCGGCGACGAGATCGGAGCCGAACGAATCGTTGATGGTGTACGTCACGGCGACGGCATTCCCATACTCGTCGACGATCGAATAGTGCGTCGTCTGTGTTTCTTCGGAGGGAGGTCCGAGGCCGGGCCGTACGTCGACGGACGGCGTCGCGCGATTCGCCACGATTTGCGCGCGCAACTTCGCGGCGTATGCGGAATCGAGCAAACGATCGACCGGATTTTTCACGAAGGCCGGATCGGCGAGGTATGCGTTACGATCGGCAAACGCGCGCCGTTCGGCTTCGACGAGTACGTGCACGGTCTGCGCGGAATTCCAGCCGTAGCGACCAATCGGAAAACCGGAAGCGATGTTGAGGATCTCGCACAACGTCGTTCCGCCCGAACTCGGCGGCGGCGCCGACGTTATGTCGTACCCGCGGTACCGGCAGTGCACGGGCGGCGCCGTTGCCACCCGGTAGTCCGCGAAGTCGCGCATCGAGAGCAGTCCGCCGCCGCCGCGACTGGCATCCACGATTTCGCGCGCGATCCATCCTCGATAGAATGCGTCCGGGCCGGAGAGGGCGATCGCGTCGAGCGTGCGCGCGAGCTGCGGTTGGACGAATCGCTCGCCCGCGCGTCGCGGAGTGCCGTCGTGCGTGAAGATGCGCCGCGCGCCCGGCGAAGCGGAAAGCTCCTCATTTGCGGCAGACAACTCCGCGGCGTCGCCGCCGTCGAGCACGAAACCCTCGCGCGCCAGCGCAATGGCGGGTGCCATCAAACGCCGGCGCGACATCGAACCGAAGTGCGTTCGTGCATACTCCAAGCCCGCAACCGTTCCCGGGACGCCGACCGCAAGAAACGATTTCGTCGACGCGTCTTTGCGTACGCGGCCGGACGCGTCGAGAAAAATGGAGGGTGAAGCGAGGAGCGGCGCGCGCTCGCGAAAATCTACGAACGCTTCCTTTCCACCTGCGAATCGCACGAGCATGAAACCGCCGCCGCCCACGTTTCCGCAACACGGATCGACGACCGCGAGCGCGTACCCGACCGCGACGGCCGCGTCGACCGCGTTGCCGCCCGCTTCGAGGACCGCAAGCCCAACCCGGGTGGCCTCGTGCTGAGCGGTCGCGACCATCCCGTGCCGCGGCGCCCCCGCTGCCTGGGCCGAACAGCCGCCGGCGGCCAAAACGCCGGCGAGCGCTAGGCATCGGTAAAGATTCAAGCGGGATGCGAGCATCACGCTAGGGCTTCTCCCCGAAGCGGTGTTACCATACCCCTACTATGTCGGTCGCCCCCATTTCGAGCTCGCAGTCGGACCCTTCGACCGCGACGTCTGCACCGCAAGCCACGCCGGACCCGGTCGGTTTCACGTCCGTGCCGCAGGCGGTTCCGAGCAAGCCGAGCTCGTACCAGACCCAGTACGACAGCCTCGTCACGTACGACAATCAAGCTTTGCTGGCGTATTCGTTCGGAAGCAGCGACGCGATCGATCAACCGGTCTACAAATTCGGCTCCGACGCCCTCATCATGGCGACGCTGGGCAACACGCTTTCGGTGTTGCATCAGGCCTACAACTCCGGTCTGTACGGGACCGGAACCGGCATCGACACGCTCGCCTAAGCTTCCCGACCCGACGCTCCCGCGAGCCCCCCGGCCTGGGGTATTCCAGGTCCGATGATGCCATGGCCCGAAGCGTGCGCGGTTCAAATTAAGAGAAACGACAATCGAATAAGAGGAGAACCCGTGCCAGAATCCGTCTCAATCGAGATCGGTGGGCGCACCCTGGTCATCGAGACCGGCGAACTTGCAAAACAAGCCAATGGGTCAGCCACCATCCGCTACGGCGAGCAGAACGTCGTGCTCTGCGCCGTCACCGCTTCCGAACGCCCCCGCGAGGGCATCGACTTCTTCCCCCTGACGTGTGACTTCGAAGAGAAGATGTACGCGGCCGGCAAGATTCCCGGCGGTTACATCAAGCGCGAAGGACGGCCGTCGGAACACGCCGTGCTTTCGTCGCGGCAAATCGACCGCCCGATTCGTCCGCTGTTCCCCGAAGGTTTTCGCAACGACGTGCAAGTCGTCGCGACCGTTCTATCGAGCGACCCCAAGCTCGATTCCGACGTGATCGGCGTGTGCGCCGCGGGCGCGGCACTGGCCGTTTCCGACATTCCGTTCGAGAAGACGGTCGCAGCCGTGCGCGTGGGCCGCGACGAGCAAGGCGGTTACGTCATCAATCCCGCGCTCGACGAATATCACACCGGCGGCATGGAAATCGTCGTCGCCGGAACCGCGGACGCGGTGATGATGGTTGAGGGCGGCGGTCACGAGATTTCGGAGGAAGATTTCTTGGGCGCGGTCGAGCTCGCGCACGAAAACATCAAGAAGATCGTCAACGCGATCGACGAGCTAGCCAAGAAAGCCGGGAAGGCGAAGCGCGAATTTCCGCTGCTGACCGTCAATCCGGAATTGAACGCATGGGTGCGTAAGGCATTCAAAGACGACGTTGCCAAAGCAATGCGCGTCATCGAGAAACAGGAACGCAATGCCGCGTTCGACGGGCTCAATCGCGAAGCCGCGCTGGCGCGCCTCGGTCCGAACGGCGACCCGCTCCTGCGCGCGATGCTCGAAGACCAAAAGAATCCCGAATTCGAAAAGATCATCAAAGGGATGGAAGAGGACGAGCTTCGCGTGATGGTCGTCGACGAGAAAATCCGGCCCGACGGGCGCAAAGCCGACGAAATTCGTCCGATTTGGAGCAAGGTACACTACGTGCCGCGCGTTCACGGTTCGGGCGTTTTTCAGCGCGGACAGACGCAAGTCTTCACCGCCGCGACTCTGGGTTCGATTTCCGACGAGCAACGGATCGACGTGCTGCTCGATTCGGGCAACAAGCGCTATATGCACTACTACAACTTTCCGCCATACTCGGTGGGCGAGACGCGTCCGATGCGCGGCCCCGGCCGGCGCGAAATCGGTCACGGTCATCTGGCCGAGCGCGCGCTCGTCCCGGTTCTTCCGGCTCAGGACGAGTTTCCGTACACGCTGCGCCTCGTGAGCGAAGTGCTCGAATCGAACGGCTCATCGTCGATGGCATCGGTATGCGGCAGCACGCTGGCGTTGATGGATGCGGGCGTCCCGATCAGCGATCACGTTGCGGGCGTTGCAATGGGCCTGATTTTGAAGGGCGACAAATACGCCGTGCTCACCGACATCCAAGGCTTGGAGGACGCACTCGGCGAGATGGACTTCAAGGTTGCCGGAACGACCAAAGGCATCACGGCCATTCAGATGGACATCAAAGTGACCGGCATCACGATCGACATCATGCGCGAAGCGATGACGCAAGCGAAGAAGTCGAGACTCTTCATCATCGACAAACTGAAAGAAACCATCGAGCGCCCGCGTGAAGAGCTTTCGAAGTGGGCGCCGCGAATGATCGTGCTCAAAATCGATCCGTCGAAGATCAAAGACGTCATTGGTTCAGGCGGAAAGGTCATCAACAAGATCATCGCCGATACCGGAGTCAAGATCGACATCGAAGACGACGGCACGGTGTTTATTACGTCGGTCGACGGTGAAGCCGGCGAAAAGGCGAAATCGATCGTCGAATCGCTCACCAAAGACGTAAAGATCGGCGAAACGTACATGGGCACGGTGACGCGTCTCATGAATTTCGGCGCATTCGTCGCGATTCTCCCCGGCAAGGAAGGCTTGGTGCATATCAGCCAGCTTGCGCCGGGACGCGTCGAGCGCGTGGAGGATGCGGTAAAGATCGGCGACGAGATCATGGTAAAGGTCGTCGAAATCGACGACAAAGGCCGGATCAATCTCTCGCGCAAGGCCGTGTTGGGCGGCGGGACCGAGAACGGTGAAGTGGCTCATTCGGAACGGCCGCGCGAACGCACGGGACGACCGAGGCGCCGCCGCGAGCACTAAGGACGGAAGAACGGGCCCGCAAAGTGCGGGTCCGTTTCGTTATGGAGCTGCGGGCAATCCGGAGACGCCGGGCGCCGTTGCGCGCTCGACGTAACGCTGCGCAACGATCGTGAAACCGGACGCCAGCAACGTCAACAGGATGCCGTCGTCGATAAGTCCGACAATTGGGATGTCGCCCAGCACGTCGATCGGTGAGACGATCAGCGCGGCAAGTGCGAGCGCGGTGAGTTTCAAGCCGAGCGGGACGCGCTGGTCGCGTGCCAACGGCATGACGCGCCGCAAGTTGCGGCGAGCGAACAGGAGCGTGCGCAAGACCTTCATGCTCCCCTCATACCCTCGCCCGCGCGAAAAGTTTCCCGTTCAGAGTTTTCTCAACCGTTTGCCTCATACTGAGAGGATGCGCACGCTCGTTTTGTTACTCGCATGGTCGCTCGTAGCGGCTGCGCCGCCCGGCGCCTGCGGCGTTCAGCAGGCGGATGACTCGACCGCAGCTGCTCTCGTCGTTGCGGGCAACGGGCCCCAGAACTTTGAAACCTCAGCGCTGTTTGACGCGCTCGCCGGCCACATGGCTTCCGCCGAATGGACGAAGCTACGCTTTCAATTCGGTTCGCACAAAGTCACGACGTTTTCTGACGTCTTCGCGTTCGTCGTCACCGATGTGGTGGAGGTCGACGCGAAATCAGGCGTGCAACTCTCGCCGGCGATCGCGGGCCCGCATGCGGGCAAACCGCTCGCGGCGGCGGTCGTCCGCGATGCGACAACATCAGACGGAAGTCTCGACATCGACACGCTCTTCGAACGTTTGCTCGCGTGCGATCGAGCGATGCACGTCCGTGCCGACCTGGAGCACCACTTCGCCGCGGCGGATGTCGCGGATTACCGCGCCGTGCTGCTGCAGTCGATCCGCGATATGAAACGCTACAACAATCTCTAGCTAAGTTTTCGCGAAGTCCCCTCGGGCGAGCGACCCTTCGAGGCTCGCGCTACGCGCTCGCTCCTCAGGGTGACAGAAACGGCGTCCCTATTGACTCTATATGATACACCCGTAAGCGTGATAGAACGAGGAACCACGCTCTACGGGAACGTCGTACGTCTCGAACCGCTCGATTTTTCCCACGCCGGCGATCTCTTTGAAAACGGGAACGACCCCGCAATTTGGGAGTTTACGTCGGGATTGCACGACATGAGCTCGCTGGATCGCGTGCACCACTATATCGGACGCGCCCTTTACGGCGATCCGCTCGCTCCGGACAGCGTGCCGTTCGCGATCGTCGAGCTTGCGACCGGCCGCGCCATCGGATCGACGCGCTTTCATTCCATCGAAACGACGCATCGAAAATGTGAAATCGGCTGGACGTGGCTCGCCCCGCGTTTTTGGCGCAGCGCCGTTAATACCGAATGCAAAGTCTTGCTGTTGAGCCATGCTTTTGAGTGCGGCGCCAATCGCGTACAATTCAAGGCGAATGCGCACAACTGGCGCTCGCGCAACGCGATCGAGCGGCTGGGCGCGCAGTTTGAAGGAACGCATCGCGCTTTTCGCATCATGGATGGAAAGCCTACCGATGTGAGTTTTTACAGCATACTGGCCGCTGAGTGGCCGTCGATCAAAGAGCGTCTTTCGTCGGTACGGGTTACGGTTGGAGCGTGATTCCAAACATGGTCGCGTGCGTTCCGTGACGTTGCTCGGTTGAAATCATTCCGCGAAATTTTCCGGCGAGATGAAACGACACCGCTCCGTCGAGGTGCTCGTACGGACCGTCGTTGAGCAAATCGCGTTCCAGAATCGCGTCCGCGCGAAACGCATCGTTGGCCTGATAGGTCAGCCATGCCGAGCCGAGAGTGCCCGGAACGAATGGGGGCGCATATTGCAGAGTCGGACCGCTCGGCGCCGTCGTTCCCGTTGCGTTCATGTACCACGAACGCAGCGATAGCGTGGGCGCGATCTGCCAATAGAGCAATGTTCCGGCTCCTTGCGTAGTGCCGTTGTCAAAGCCGGCGGTCCGCTCTTCAACGTACGTCGCTTCCAATCGCACGCGCGCAAGGTCGCCGTAATCGAGCGAGATTTGCGTGACGGCATTGTGATTCAGTACGACGGCAGCGCTCGGCGGCGGGACGCCGTAGCGTTCGAGTAAACTCGGCAGCGAAAATGTTTCAGCCGCGGTGAGGCCTGCTTTCCAACGCGCACCGAGAGAAACGCCGGCATCGAACGAAGGTGCGAGCAAGCTCGTCGTGCCGCCGCTCGAGCTGCTGGAGTAATCGGGATCGAGCAATCCACTTTGGTAGCCCACGTCGTATGCACTCGCCCCTGCGAGGACGCTCAAACTGCCGCTTGCGTAACGTTCGCCCAGCGTCGCGCGCAACGTTTCGTAACTCGCTGCGATCGCGGGAGCGATGTCGCTTTGATACGCACCCGTATTCTTGCGAACGTCGATTTCGCCAAAGAGCGACGCCGGAGGCAACCCGCTGATTCCAGCTTTTGCTTCCAGGCCCGACCAGCGCGACCATACATTCGCGCCGTAGTCGGCTCCGGCGTACGTTCCTTGATCCGCGGTTATTCCCGCGTAGGTCAGCTGTGCGCGCAGCCGCTCCAGAAAAACGCGCCCGAAAACGTCGCTGCTCTCGAGATGATTCGTCGTTTCGGCTTGCAAGTCGCCGTCGGAAAACGAGGCGACGGCATCGAGGCGTGTATCGGCACCGGGCGCGGCGTCCGCGGTGAAATCGACGCGTCGCGCAATCTGCATCGGATCCGCCGAAAGGCCCGCGATTGCGCTCGCCGCACCGGCGGTCGCGGGAACGCGCCCTCCGCTCGAAGTGCCGGCGAAAAGCTCGGGCAGGCCAGGAAGCGGCAGCGGGTCGAGCGAGAAGCTGCCCGCGCCGGCTCGGTCTCCGTACAGAAAGGCCACGCCCGGCCCTTGCGCGTCGAGCGAGACAACGTAGCGATCGGGAGTCGTGCGGAAGGACGATGCGTTCGCCGCCAAATCGTAGTCGGGGACGCCCCGTTGCAGGATCAAGCCGCTCCCGCTGAGCCCGCCGAAAGCGACCTGGGGGCCCGGCAGCAATTTCGACGAGTCGCGAAGCGCCACGAACGGCTCCAGCGCCAGCGCTCCTTCCGCTTCGGCATAGGGGATCGACGCGAGATCGGCCGGCCCCGGCCCATTCGAGAGCAGAGCGGAATAGCGCCGGACGAGCGCCACGACCGGAGCGCCCGCGACGACCGGCAGCTCCTCCGTCCGGCAGTAGTCGCAGGAAATCCGAACGCGAACGATGCCCTCGCCCTCGAGCGCGAACGTACCACGCGCGTCGGTGCGAGTCGAACCTTCCCCCGAACCATCGGCCCTCACGCCCTCGACGCGCGCCCCTCGAACCGGTTCCCCCGACTGGTCTCGTACCGCGCCGGTCAACAGCGGCAGCGGCTCTGCCAAGGCGCCGGCCGTCGTCAGGACCAGCAGAGCACTCATCGCGAGGAACCGCTTCATGAATGGTTCAGAGATTCGGCTATAATCGTAGACATGTCAACCCGGCCACCGCGCCCCTGGGTCCTGATCGTCGCGCTCTGCTTCGGCTTCGCGACGGCGGGTTTGACGTTTGCAGCCGCCGCAGATCTCGCCGGCGACGCGCAAGCACAGTTGCAGCCTTCGGCACTGCCCTCGCTCCTCGAGCCGATCACGGAGGCCGGGCGCAAAGGATGGGACTGCCTGCCGGAGCGGCAAGCTTCGGCGGCGCATTGGCGCGACGCCGCACTTCCCGCACAATGACGTTGCGCAGCCTCTGCATGATCGCAGGGCTGATTCTCGTAGCTTCGCCGGCGACGGCGCAAAGCTACGACATGCGCACGCCCGCGCCGCGCAGCACCGATGCTGCAGCGATTCGCAGCGATGCCGTCGACCGCGAAGTGGAAGAGCGGTTTCGCCGCGGGCTTGCGGCTGAAGCGCGTAACGATTGGAATTCCGCAAGAACCGAATTCGAACGAATCATCTCCATCGACTCGCGCGAGCCGCACCACAGCACCGCACTCTACGACCTGGCGATCGCGCAGTACCACTTGAACGAACTTGACGACGCCGCGAATTCGCTTCGCGAGGCACTCGGCGCGGATCCGAATTTTCTCGCGGCGATCGCGAACTTGATCGCGATCGACGTCGCACGACGCGACGACGACGCGGCGCGAAAGCTCGCGGATCGTTTCGTCACCCTCGCGCCCGACTCAGCGCGCGCGCTCTATATGCGCGGCATCGTGGCGCTGCGGCAGCACGACTATACGACGGCTGCGAACGATTTTGGGGTGTTGCTCAAGAACAATCCGGCCTATGCGGTCGCTCATTACAATCTCGGGATCGCACAGGCGAGCGTCGGCCAGTATGTGAATGCGGAGCGCGAATTCGACGCAGCCCTGGCTTCCGCGCCATCGTTCGCCCGGGCCCGTTTTGCGCTCGCCACCGTCTATCTGAAAGAGGGCGCGCGCGATCGCGCACGCGTCGCACTCGACGACGTGATCGCGCATCCCGGTGACGACCCCACGCTCAAAAACCTCGCACAAGCACTGCGCGCAACGCTTTAGGCGCGCGGCGTTCTGCCGCGGAGCCGCTCGTCGCTCCACCCTCCCGGCTCCGCTCCTGCTGCTCGGCCTCCTCGCTCTTGCCCTCCATGGCTCCGCTCGTCGGTCCGAAGCCTCCGCTTACAGAACGCTGCGCGCCTAAAGTTCGCTTTTAAAACAAACTTTAAACTTTTTTCATTTGCGCTGCATAGAATCGGCGGGTGATTCATGCTGCCGTTGCCTCCGCATTGCTGGCAATTACGCCGCCGATGCTCGTCGATCAAGCGGGGACGCCGTTTAGCTTCTCGTCGTTGCGTGGAGCACCGGCGATCGTCACGTTTGTTTCGGCACACTGTCAAGACGCGTGCCCGCTCATCAACGCGCAGTTCCAGCAAATTCAGCGCGACCTTTCGCGCGTGGGATTACGCGCGGAGCTGATTACCATAACGCTCGACCCGGAGCGCGATACTGCGACCGACATGAAAAAGCTGGCGCGTACATTCGGCGCGAGCTTACCGGCGTGGCGCTTTGCCACCGGAACGATCGGAAACGTGCATCCCGTCATGAAGGAATTTAACGTGATCGCATCGCGCGGCGGCGACGGTTATGCCGAAGCGCACTCGACCTACGTGTACGTCCTCGACGCGCGCGGGCGGATTGCCCGTACACTGTTCGCGAGCAGCACACTGCCGCAGCAGATTTTCTCGACACTTCTCCATGACTGGAAAGAACTCAATCAATGATTCGGATTTCTTTTACAACGCTCTGTCTGATCGCACTTGCGGCCTGCACACCCGGCGCCTCCCTCACCACGGCCTCGCTTCCGCGCCCGACCTTGCCCCCGTCCCCCGCTGCGTCGAGTTCGCCCACGCCTGCGCCGACCGCAACGCCCACCGGATCGGCAACTGCGACGCCGACGCCGACGGCAGCGCCGACCTCGACCGCCGCCCCGGAAAATGTCACCATCGACATCAGCCTCGTGAACCATGCGGCGACCTCGACTCCGTACGGGATGTCGGGCGGATTTTCACCAGCCGTTACGACGGTGACGCTGAATTCGACGATCCATTTCATAAACAGCGACAACTTTCAGCACACCGCCACCTCTTTCGGCGGCACAACCTTTCCCGC
>JAFAIW010000166.1 GCA_019236495.1 Vulcanimicrobiota bacterium
AACGCTTGCGCCCAGCTCGTGCTCTCGCCGAGCGCAATGAAGCTGTTGCCGAGCACGAACAATATCGTAAACGCCCCCGGTTTTAGAGAAGTGTCACCCTGAGCTGACCTCGTGTCACCCTGAGCTTGTCGAAGGGTGGCCACGCGCAACATATACAACGCGCTTCCCACCATCAATAAGCTTTGCAACAAGAACGCCATCACGCCTTGTGCTTGTTTGTAATAGGCGATGGTAATCTCTGTGAGCGTATCGGGCGTCATCTGCTTGTCGAAATACGGTGCCAGCTGCATTTCCGCTCCGGCGAGAAAAATGAAGTTCGTCGCCCAGTGAAGCAGTTCGAGAATCGACGCCAGGGCGAGAACCGCAGGCAGCTGACCTCGCAAGGTCGGGGCCGGCGGAACGGCGAGCGCGCTGCGAATTGGGCCCGCCAGCAAAATCAGAATGCCGACCCCGATCACGAGATGCGTCGGACTGAGCAGTGCGAGAAATCCGGATTCGAATCCCCACAGCGCGTGATTGATGAAATCGAGCACGCCGCCCGCGAAGAACAGTCCGAGGCCGAGCGGCGCAAGTTCGTACCCCGGGGGCAGCATGCCCGCGCGAACGCGGTACGCCACCGTTCCGACGATGAGCAAGAGGAGCCCGCTATAGAGCATCGCATGCGCGGGCGTCAGAAACGAGTCGACGTCTTGGCGCATGTGCCAGCCGAGATCGGAGAAGAGTCCCGCAATGAGCCACAAGCCGCTCACCGCGTTGAACCAATCGAACGCCGCGCTCCGCGTCGTAGGCATTGGCGCGGGGATTCTGAATTTCACCGCGCGAACCTGTGCGGCGTGAAATCGTTGTTCGCGATGCTGGTGATGACCACGTCACTCGGGGCATCTCCGGGCGCGCTACCGACGCCGCGCCCCGCGAGCTTGAATGCGCCACCCGTGATTGAGGCAATCAGCTTATCGTCGACGGTGGTACGCCCGGGCGACTGGTGGAGCGGCGAGATCGTTACGTCGAAGAACGTCGCGAGCGTGGAATTACGCTCGCCCTCGTTCAGCTTTTCGCTTCCAAAAAGCGAGCTGGGCCGGTTCGCATTCAGATTTCATCTACTCGACCTGCCGCCGATTTATCGCCGCACGTATCGCGTCGCGATCATCGCGCGCAATACACCGGGCGATCGCACCGAGCGCGATTATTCGATCGAGTTTCGGTAGTCGCTAGAAGGGCGCCGCCCCAAAAAGCGTTCGCCCACACTGATCAATACCATGCGCACCGAGACGAGGCGTGCGATGTAGCGGTTTTTCTGCTCGAGGGTAGCGGTGAGCTGCGCGATCGACGCGTCGCGGATCTGCGCTTCGTTTGAAACTCGATCGATCATCGCCTGGCGCTTCGCGTTGATGCACTGCAGATCGACGATCTCGTGCTGGAGCCGTTGGATGCGTTCGTCTCTTGCTCGCAATGCGGCGGTCATTTGTTCTGCGATGAGCCGCGTTTCGTTTTGGGCGAGCTCTGCGAGCGAACTTTTGAGTTGTCGCAGTTCCGAGATGGCGGCAGCATGCGCATCATCGCGCGCAGGAACTTCGCCGATTGGACCTTGCGTGGAGGTCACGGGTCGCCTCGCCTTGCACCCAGTTTGTGGTACGGCTAGCGTACGAAGCGCCGGGTGGGCCGGTCAATCCTGCAATTTGATAGTCTCTCCTGTGAAACCGTAACGGCGACATTCGACCGCTCGCTTGCTTGTTGCAAGCTCAAAGTTTAGGAGATCGCGGCCGTTGCCTCAATTTCGACGCGAGCGCGATCTTCGAGAAGCGATTGCACCTCGATGAGCGTCATCGCCGGGTAGTGATCGCCGAGAACCTCGCGATACGCGCGGCCGAGGTGAGAAGCTGCGGCGGCGTACTCACGTTTGTCGAGGACGTACCACGTCATGCGCACGATGTTCGCGGGCTTTGCGCCGGCCTCGGCGAGGATCGTTACGACGTTTTGGAGTGCCTGGCGCGTCTGCGCGACGAAATCGTCACCCACGATCTGCTGCGTGACGGGATCCCAACCTATCTGACCGGCGACGAAAATCAACTTCCCGCCGGCCGGGACGACGATGCCGTTGCTGTAGCCGCGCGGTCTCATCCACCCCTTGGGCTGCAGAATCTCCGTCACGCGTAATCCGCAGCGGCCGTCGCATCGTCGAGACGTGCAATGCGCAATGCGTTGAAAAGAAACGTGAGTATCATGGCAACCGCTAGGTTCAACGCGAGCGCATAGAGTCCCAGGTAGCCGACGAGGCCGCCGAGCGCGAACGTGGTCTTGAAACCGGACGCGATCCCCATGAGCGTTGCGGCCACCATGCCGGCGGCCCAACCGACAAGCAACGCGCGCGGCTCGAACCAGCGCGTGAACAACCCAATCGCCGCAGCCGGCACCACCTGCAACATCCAAGCGCCGCCCAACAATTGAAAGTTGATCGCGTATGGTACCGGCATGAAGAACACCAACAGCAGACCGACGACCAACACCCCAATGCACAGCACCTTCGCTTGCCGCGTTTCACCGGAAGGCCGTTCTCGGTGAAACTCCCGCAGGACATTGCTGGCGAACAAATTCGCGGAGCCGATCGCCATGATCGCTGCCGGCACCAGCGCCCCAATCACGATCGCCGAATACGCCACGCCCAGCAACCAGCCCGGGAACATCGCGCGCAATAACAGCGGCACGGCCAAGCTCGCATTCTTTCCGACGTCGACCCCCGCCGCCAGCGCGCAAAAGCCGAGCAGCGCCAGAAGTGCGAGTAAAATCGAATACAACGGCAGCAGCGCCGCATTGCGCTGAATCACCAGCTTACTCCGCGCGCTAAGCAAGCTCGTGATCGAGTGAGGATACAAGAACAACGACAGCGACGACCCGAACGCCAGCGACGCGTATGCGAAATACAATCCGTGCGGCAACAACAATCCGCCCGGCGGCGTGTGCGCGGCCAGCGCCGCCGCCGACGCGCTGAAGACGTGCGCCCATCCACCCAAACGCGCCGGAATAATCGCCATCGCCGCCGCGATCGTCGCATAGATCAACACGTCCTTCACAAACGCAATCAATGCCGGCGCGCGCAGACCGCTCGTATACGTATATGCCGCCAGCAACGCGAACGCGACGAACAGCGCCAGATCCTGCGCCAGCGGCGTGCGCGCGCCGAACTGCACGAAGATCACTTGCATGCCCGTCAACTGCAACGCGATGTACGGCATCGCCCCGAGAAAACCGGTCACCGCCACCGCGATTTCCAACCACCGGTCGCCGTACCGGTCGCGCACGAAATCCGCCAGCGTCACATACCCGCGGCGCGACGCGACGCTCCAAAAGCGCGTCATCACCAAAAAGACGAACGGATACGCAATCGTGGTGTACGGCACCGCAAAGAATCCGATCGCGCCAGCTCCGTACACCAGCGCCGGCACCGCGATGAAGGTATACGCCGTATACAAGTCGCCGCCGAGCAAGAACCAGCTGACGATCGTCCCGAAGCCGCGCCCGGCGAGCGCCCACTCCTCCAGCGCATGCAAGTTCCGCGAACCCCACCGCGCCGCCAAAAACCCCAGCACGGTGACCGCCGCCACGAAGAAGACGAAGACCGCAAACGCGCTAGCCATCGCCTTGCCGCCGCGTGATGAGGAGCACGAGCCCAGTGATCAACGAGCCGATGACGATCCAGAGAATTTGATACCAGTAGAAGAACGGAATGCCGAAAAGTGGCGGAGTGAGCTTCGCGTAAAACGGCACCCACAACGTCCCGACGTACGGAATCGCGAGCAGCCAATACCAGAGACGGCCCTTCATTAATATATGCCGACGATTGGCGCAGCGGAATGGCGCCCCTGCGCAACCTCCCAGGAGCTTCTCAGAGGGGCATGTTAGCGTACGTGGGTAAAAACGTGGCCTTGAGCTTCACTCGCGCGACCATCGCCGTGGCCCTCTCTTCGCTTGCGCTCGCCGCGTGCGGTCACCACAACGCGCGTCCAACGCCGCCCGCGCCGGTCGTTGCCACGTCGACCGCGCGCCAAACCACCCTCCGTCCCACAGAGCAGCTCGCGGGCGTCATCGCTCCGTATCAAAACGTCGCGTTGCAGAACACGCTGGCGGAACCAACCGATGCCGTCTACGTGCAAGAAGGCGATCGCATTTCGCGCGGCGAGACGCTGGCTATTCTCGACACGACGGACCTGCGCGCGAATCTCGAAGCCGATTTGGCCAACGCCGCCAGCAATCAAGCCAAGACCTCGCAGACGCAGTATCAGGCCGGCGCTTCGATCCAACAAGGTTCGGATCAACTCCGCGCCGCCCAAGCTGCGCTCGTTCAGGCCCAACAAACGCTTGCCAAAGATCAGGCCGACCTGCACCGGTACACGCAACTGTACGGCAGCGGTTACATCACGCAGCAACAATTCCAGCAAACCGAAACGCTCGTCGCCAACGACGAGCAAGCCGTGCACACGGCTGAAGCCAACGTATCGAGCGCACGCGCGCAGGTGACGGCCAACGGCACGCTGTCGACCGGTTTGCAAGCCTCGAACGTCGAATCGGCGGCGCAGCAAGTCGCGGTTGCCCGAGCGCAGGCGGATCAAGTCCGCGCCCAGATCGATCGCGCGACAATCGTCTCGCCGATCGACGGCGTGGTGGTGAACCGCAACCTCAATCCCGGAGAATATCCCGGCACGCGGCAAATTTTCACGCTGCAACAGATCGATCCGATCTTCGCCGTCTTCAACGCCTCCGGCGCGCAAATCGCGCACCTGCAAACCGGCGGTCCGGTGCGGCTGACGGCGGTCGATCTTCCGGGCAGGCAATTCACGGGTCGCCTCGTGGCGGTTCTCGGTCAGGTGAATCCGGGCTCGACGAATTTCGTCGTCAAAGCGGAGTTGCGCAATCCCGACGACCTCTTGCGCTCCGGCATGGTCGTCAGCGCGAAAGTTCCGGTCATTCCGGTGAGCGGCGTAGCCGTACCGACCACGGCCTTTCTCGACGATAACCACGACACGCTCATGGTGGTGCGCGGCGGTGCGGCGCACCAGCTCGCGGTGCGCGAGCTGGGCAGCGACGGCAAGATGTCGGTCGTGAGCGGCGTGCAGGCGGGCCAGCGCGTGGTTCGCAACGGGCAAATGGGCATCAGCGACGGACAGCAAGTCGCAGTGAGCCGCTGATATGTGGCTGACCCGGCTTTTCATCCAGCGGCCGACGCTCGTTTTTGTTTTGCTGGCGCTGATTTCAATCGGCGGAATCTTGGCGGCCAAGTCGCTCGTGCAGCAGCAATATCCCAACGTCGACTTGCCGACGGTCAGCATCAACGTTAGCTATTCCGGCGCCTCGACCACCGTGATGCGCGACAACATCGTCGCGCCGATCGAAGACCAACTCGCGGGCACGCCCGATCTCCAAACGATCAGCTCGGTGATTCAAACCGGGCAGGGCTCGATCACGTGCAGCTTCGACATCAATTCCGACGTCGCAACCGACTTGGTCAGCGTGCAGAAAGCCGTCCAAGCCGCCCAGCGGCAATTGCCGACGGATCTCACCGCGCCGAGCATTGGGATTCGCGATCCGAGTCAGTCGGTCGTCGTAACGCTCGAAGCATATTCCGACTCGCTCGACCCGGCCGAGCTCTCATTGCTTGCAAACGGGCGCATCGGTCCGACGATTCAGCAGATCGACGGCGTTTCCAACGTCAACATAAACGGCCAAGTGACGCCGGCATACGAAGTGACCGTCGATCCGATCAAGCTGAGCGCCGCCGGCCTTACGCTCAACGACATCGTGAACACGATCGGCGCCAACAACGTGCGTGCGCCGGGTGGCATCATCTATCAGCCCAATCGCGAAACGCAGATCGACATTCGCGGCGACGTGATCGATCCGTCGTCGATTCTCGGACTGCCGATCAGCGTCCCGGTCACGAACGGCGGATCGGCGGCGACGTCAAGCGGCCTCGCGGGACTCGCCGGACCCGTCAACTCGTGGACCGCGAGCAACGCGGTGCGGCGCGTGGCCGATATCGCCACGGTCGTGGCCGGAGCCGAACCGCGCCGCGTGTACGCGGCCGTGACCGGCGTCAATTCGATGTTCGTGCAGGTGCAAAAATCCTCCGGCGCGAGCGAAGTCACCGCGTCAAACAACGTGCTCAACGATCTTCCGCAGATCGAACGGCAGTTTCCGCAGGTGAAGTTCAGCGTCGTCAACGTTCAGTCGCGGTTTACGAAGCAACAAATCGACAGCGTTTTGCACACCCTGGCGGAGGGCGTCTTCCTCACCGGCATCGTGATGCTGTTCTTTTTGCGGTCGTGGCGCAATGCGATCGTGGTGCTGATCGCCATCCCGTCGTCGCTCTTCGTGGCCATGGGTGCGATGAAGATCCTCGGGATGACGCTCGATACGATCTCGCTGCTGGCGATGACGCTCGTCGTCGGCATTTTGGTCGACGATTCGACGGTCGTTTTGGAGAACATCGAACGCCACCACGACGAGCTCGGCCAAGATCCAAAAGCCGCCGCGATTTCGGGACGAACCGAGATCGGATTCGCGGCCATCACGATCACCCTCGTCGACGTCGTCGTCTTCCTGCCGATTGCGTTCATGCAAGGGCAGGTCGGTAAACAGCTGTTCGAATTTTCGATCGTCGTCGTAATCTCGACGCTGACGTCGCTCTTCATCTCGTTTACGATCACGCCGGCGCTAGCCGGCTTGTGGGCCTTGCGCTCCAAATGGAAGCCGTGGGCCATCATCGACCGTTTCGGCGAAGGGTTCGATCGCGTTCGAAATTGGTACGCGCATCGCGCCTTGCCGTGGGGGCTGGAACGCCCGCGTCTGGTGGCGGGCGTGTGCGCGGCGTCGTTCCTGCTCGCAATGGCGATGGTGCCGCTCGGCGTGGTCGGCTCGGAATTCATTCCGGCGCAAGACCGGGGCGAGATCTACGTGCAGATCGTCTACCCGGTCGGCACGCCGCTCGAGCACACGAAAGCCGGGACGTTTGCGCTCGAGCACGCCATCGACCGCGGCGTCAGCGACTTGCAAGCCGATACCACGGTTGCGGGCGCGTATGCGGCGTCGTTCGGCGGCTTCGTGTCGCAGGGAAATGTCGGACAGGTCCACGTGTGGCTCAAAGACGGCCGGAAACACGACACGGCGTACTGGCTGGTACAAATCCGCAAGATGTCCGCCAAGCTCATCCACGACGCGACCGTCGTCGTGCTGCCTTCGACCGGCTCGGGCGGCGGCAACGCGCAACCCGTCGACGAGCTGGTAACCGATGTAAGCGGAGGCGATCCGACGCCGTATGCGCAGCAACTGCTGAAAGTATTGGATGGCATCAAAGGCGCGACGAGCGTGAATAGCTCGGCCTCGCAATTGACGCCGCAGATCGAAGTGATCTTCGATCGGGCGCGCGCCCAAGCGCTGAACGTGAGCATCGGCACTGCGGCGACGGCTGCCCGCGCGGCGTTCGGAGGCGCGATTGCGACGCAGTTCGAAACGCCCGACGGCTTGGAGCAAGTGCAAGTCATCTATCCGCTGTCGTATCAAACCGACGTCGCGAGCCTGGCGGCGGTCGCGGTGCGCACCAACACGGGCGGCATCGTGCACCTCAGCGACTTTGCAACGTTCAAGGTCGCTCCCACGGAGCCGTTGATCACGCGCGTGAACCGTAACACCGTGATTCACTTGAACGCTAATATCGCGCCCGGCGCCTCGCTTTCGGGCGTGCAACGAGCCTTCATGTCGGCCGTTCGGAAATTGCACTTGCCGCAAAACATTTCCGTCCGTCCCGCGCCGCTCGGGCAGCAAGATCTCATGGGGCAGACGCTCACCGGACTCGGCGCGGGCATGGTGCTCTCGGTGTTACTCGTCTTCTTGCTGATGGTGGCGCTCTACAACAGCTATCGCGAGCCGTTCATCAATCTCTTCGCCGTACCCGTGGCGGCCGTGGGAGCGATCGGAGCGCTGATCCTCACGCGCAGTACGTTGAACCTCTTTTCGCTCATCGGGACGATTCTGTTGATCGGCATCGTCACGAAGAACAGCATCCTGCTGGTGGATTATGCGAATACGCTGCGCAGCCGCGGGCGCGAGAAGCTCGATGCGGTGAAGGAGAGCGCGTACACGCGCTTCCGCCCGATCATCATGACGAGCATCTCCGTGATCGCCGGCAATATTCCGCTGGCGCTGGCGCTCGAGCCCGGTTCTTCCGTGCGCGCGAGCTTGGGCGTGGTGGTGATCGGCGGCATTTCGAGTTCGCTCGTCCTCACGCTGGTGCTCGTTCCGATCATGTACATGTGGCTCGCGCCCAAAGACAAGCCCGCGCCGGCGGACCTCGCGCCGGCCCCGGCGCCGCAACCGCAGCCCGTCCCGTCGTAATCATGGCCGAGCTGCACCGCTGCCCTTCCATTCATCCGCGCCGCGCGCGGCACCGGCATCTGCGCTTACCGGCGTCGCGCGTCGATCGTGACGACCAGCGCTTCGGCGAGCGAACCCTGATGTATGCGGTGATTTTTTTCGGAATCGCCGAGATCGTGGCGTTTATCGAGCTTTGCAACCATTTTCTGGAGCGGCTTTAAGCTCGGATTCGCACCAAGCGCTGCGCGATCGCCATGCCGGCGATGCAGACCAGCGCCCCGGCTACTTCATACCGTTCGATGCGCGCTCCGAGAAGCAGCACGCTCAGAATGCCGGTGAGAATCGGGACGGCAAAATGGAAGAGCGACGTGCGGGCAGCGCCGAGTTTTGCGATGCCGTAATTCCAGACCGGAAACGTCAGCATGATCGGAAAGATGACCGCATACGCGAAAATCGTCCAATCCCACCCCGTCACTCGCGCGAAACTTTGGCGCAGCAACGCCGGCAGCATCCCCGGCAGAATGATGA
>JAFAIW010000106.1 GCA_019236495.1 Vulcanimicrobiota bacterium
GCACGTACGCCGCGTCGATCACCACGTTGCCGCTTTCCTCGGGCGCATCGAAGCTGACATCCTCGAGCAACCGCTCGAGGACCGTATGTAAGCGCCGTGCGCCGATGTTCTCGCTCTGCTCGTTGACCTGCATGGCGAATTGCGCGATCTGCTCGATCGCATCGGGGCGAAAGTCGAGCGTCACCCGCTCGGTGGCGAGCAGGGCCTTGTATTGCTCCACGAGAGCATTTCGCGGTTGCGTCAAAATCGTCTTGAAGTCTTCCGCCGTGAGGGAATCCAGCTCGACGCGAATCGGAAAGCGTCCCTGCAGTTCGGGAATCAAATCCGACGGTTTGCTCATATGAAACGCCCCGGCCGCAATGAAAAGCACGTGGTCGGTCTTCAGTTGCCCGTGCTTCGTCGTCACGGTACTCCCTTCGACGATCGGCAGGATGTCGCGCTGCACGCCTTCGCGCGATACGTCGGGACCCCGCCCGCCTTCGCGTCCGGCCACCTTGTCGATCTCGTCGATAAAAATGATTCCGTTTTCGCCCGCACGTCGCAGCGCCTCGCGCTTGACGGCATCCATGTCGATCAGTTTGCTCGCCTCTTCGTGCGCGAAGATCCGGCGCGCCTCTTGCACGGTCACCCGCTTCTTGGAGCGGCGCTTCGGCAGCAGCCCACCCAAGATGTCGCCGAGGTCGCCGCCTTGATCCATCGACCCGCCGATGACGCCGATCGGCACGCTCTGCGCTTCTTCCACTTCGATTTCGATTAACCGTACGTCGTAAAAACCTCGCTCGATGTCGGCGCGCGCCTGCGCGCGAATGTTCGCCGCGTCTTGCGCAGGCGGCGCGGCCTGTTGTGTGGCCGTTTGGGCTCCGCCCTGCGCGGCAAACGTTCCGCCGAAAATCGAACCGAGAGTTGTCGCGAATGGATTCGCGGCGGCTTGTGGTGCCGGCGGGCGCGTTTCCGGAAAGAGCTCGTCGATCGTACGTTCGACGGCCGCGCGCTCTGCCAGCTCCTGAACCTCATCGCGGCGTTCGTCTTGCACCATGCGCACCGCAACTTCGACCAAGTCGCGCACCATCGACTCGACGTCGCGGCCGACATAACCGACCTCGGTGTACTTCGTGGCCTCCACTTTCACAAACGGGGCGCCGGCAAGTCCGGCCAGCCTGCGCGCGATCTCGGTTTTGCCGACACCCGTGGGGCCGATCATCAAGATGTTCTTCGGAATGATTTCGTCGCGCAGCTCGTCGCCGACGTTTGCGCGGCGAAACCGATTGCGCAACGCAATTGCCACCGCACGCTTGGCTTTTGCTTGCCCCACGATGTACTTGTCGAGCTCCGCGACGATCGCGCGCGGGGTGAGTTCCGAGATGTCTTTCATGGCAGCGTCTCAACCGTAATGTCATTGTTGGTGTAAATGCAGATCTCGGCCGCGATTTCCAGGGCTTTGCGCGCGATCTCGCCCGCGCTCATCGTGGTGTTGCGCAAGAGGGCGGCGGCCGCGGCTTGCGCGTACGGGCCACCGCTGCCGATGGCCGCGATGCCTTCGTCGGGCTCGATGACGTCGCCGTTGCCGCTGAGCACGAAGAGGTGCTCCGGCGTTCCGACGATCATCAGCGCTTCCAAACGGCGCAGTGCCCGATCTTGCCGCCAATCCTTCGCCAGCTCGACCGAAGCGCGCGTCAAGTTGTCCTTGTACTCGTTCAACTTCCCTTCGAACTTTTCGAGCAACGTGATGCCGTCGGCTGCGGACCCTGCGAATCCCGCGATCACTTTGCCGTCGGCGATGCGGCGCACTTTGCGGGCTCCGTGTTTCATCACCGTTTTATCGAAGGTCACCTGGCCGTCGCCGGCCATCGCAAAGCGGCCGTCGCGGCGCACGGCGACGATTGTGGTGGAACGAATGAGCATCGTGTCCTTCTTACCCGGTCGCGAACATCGGAGTTTCAGCGGGGCGGCGTCCGAGCTGCTCGTGAAACCGCTCGATCGCTTCGAGGGCGCGGGCGGCCATGCGCCGCCGCCGCTCGCGCTTGTCACGAACGCGCGCCGCGAGTTCGGGAAAGAACGCCCAGGTCACGTTTGAGGGCTGAAAGTCGGCGGTAACGGTGTTTTGCAGGTGCGCGACCACTGCGCCCAAGGCCGTGTCCCCCGGAATCGGAATCGGCTGCAGGCCCAAGATGCGCCGTGCCGCGGCGATTCCCGCGATGGCTCCGCACGCGGCCGCTTCGACGTAGCCTTCCGCGCCGGTGATTTGTCCGGCGAAATGCAACTCGCCAAAGCCGTGAAGTCGCAGTTCCGCATCGAGCAACCGCGGTGCGTCGATAAATGCGTTGCGATGCATCACGCCCAGACGCAACCATTCAGCAGCTTCCAGTCCCGGAAGCTTTCCAAACGCCTCCTTCTGCGCGAGCCACGTCAACCGCGTCTGGAAACCGACCAGATTGTAAGCGGTGCCTTCGCAATTCTCTTTTCGCAATTGCACGACGGCGTACGGCGTCTTTCCCGTGCGCGGGTCACGCAGTCCCACCGGTTTGAGCGGTCCGTACCGCAATACCTCATCGCCGCGTTGCGCCATCTCTTCCACCGGCAAGCAACCCTCGAAATACGGAATCTTTCCGCCGGATGCGTCCGTTTCAAACTCCTTGGGATCGTGCTTGGGCAACGTACGCAGATCCGCAACGAGCTTGTCGTAGGCCGCCCGGTCGAGCGGAATATTGAGGTAGTCGTCGCCGTCGCCTTTGTCGTACCGCGACTTGCGGTACATTTGGCCCTCGTCGAGCGAATCGGCGGCGACGATGGGCGATGCCGCGTCGTAATAGTGCAGCCGCCCCGATCCGCCGACCAGCGCTTCGATCGCGGCGGAAAGCGCGGCGCTGGGCAACGGCCCGCAGGCAACGACGACCGGCCGGTCGCGCGGAATGTCGCGCACTTCTTCCCGATGCACTGCAATGTTCGGATGGGAGACGATGCGCCGTTCGACTTCGGCGGAAAATCGCTCGCGGTCGACGGCGAGCGCGCCGCCGGCCGGCACCGCTGCGTCGCGCGCGGCACCGACGATCAGTGATCCTAGGCGCGCGAGCTCTTCCTTCAAAAGACCGACCGCATTTTCGAGCGCGGCTCCCCGAAGCGAGTTGCTGCAAACCAGCTCGGCGAGCGCTCCCGTTTTATGCGCAGGTCCGCTGACAGCGGGGCGCATTTCGTACAGGTCGACCGCGACGCCGCACAGCGCCGCCTGCCACGCCGCTTCGCAGCCGGCGAGTCCGCCGCCGATGACGGTGAGCCGATCCTGCATTAGACCTCGGCGGGTTCGAGTTCTCGCTCTTCGGATTGCGATGCCAAGAGCGCACCGGTGTCGTGCGCTCGAT
>JAFAIW010000233.1 GCA_019236495.1 Vulcanimicrobiota bacterium
TGCGACGACCGGTGCGCCAAGGCCGTCGTGCTCACCGGTGCCGGCGGAAATTTCTGCTCCGGCGGCGACGTGCGCGAAATCATCGGGCCGCTTACCGAGATGGGCTTGCCGCAGCTGAGGGAATTCACGCAGATGACCGGCGATCTCGTCAAAGCGATGCGCGCGTGTCCACAGCCGATCGTGGCGGCAATCGATGGGGTTTGCGCGGGCGCGGGCGCGATTTTGGCGATGGCGTCGGATCTTCGTTACGGCACGCCGCAGAGCAAGGTTGCATTCTTGTTCACGCGCGTCGGACTCGGAGGCTGCGATATGGGGGCGTGCGCGATCTTACCGCGCATCATCGGGCAAGGCCGCGCGGCCGAGTTGCTGTTCACCGGGCGCAGCATGAACGGCGAAGAAGCCTATCGCGTGGGGTTTTATAACGAACTCTGCGACCCCGCCATCGTCCTCGAGCGCGCGCGCAACGCGGCGAAGCAATTGGGCGACGGACCGACCGCGGCGCACGCCATGACCAAACGCATGCTCCACGAGGAGTGGAATATGAGCGTCGACGAGGCCATCGATGCGGAAGCGAAAGCCCAAGCGCAACTGATGCTGACCGGCGATTTCAAACGCGCGTACGCGGCCTTTATTGCCGGAGAAACGCCCGCGTTCGCCGGCGATTGATGGCGGACCGCAGCTTTCTGGATTGGCCCTTTTTCGACGAGCGCCATCGGTCGCTGGCAGCCGAGCTGGATGCGTTCCTCGCGGGCGCCGATGCGGTCCCGCACGGCGACGTCGACGCCGCCTGTCGAACGTGGGTCCAGCGTCTGGGAGGTGCCGGTTGGCTCCGCTACTGCGTGCCGGCGCAATTCGGCGGCACCACGACCGAGCTCGATGTGCGCGCGCTCTGCTTGATTCGCGAAACGCTCGCACGACACGACGGTCTGGCGGACTTTGCATTCGCGATGCAAGGCCTCGGTACCGGTGCGATTTCGCTGTTCGGCACCGATGCGCAAAAAGAGCGGTACCTGCCTGCGGTCGGACGTGGCACGAAGATTGCCGCGTTTGCGCTGTCGGAACGCGAGGCCGGGTCCGACGTTTCGGCGCTGGCTACGCGCGCGCAACGCACTGCCGGCGGCTATGCGATCGACGGCGAGAAGACGTGGATTTCCAACGGCGGCATCGCCGATCAGTACATTGTGTTCGCCCGCACCGCGGAAGGGCGCAAAGGGCTGAGCGCTTTCATCGTCGATGCGCACGTGTCGGGTCTTTCGATAGAGGCGCGCATCGAAACGATTGCGCCACATCCGCTCGCCACGCTTCGCTTCGAGAAATGCCTGCTGCCGCACGACGCGCTTATCGGCAACGAAGGAGACGGCTTTCGCATCGCACTGGCCACGCTCGACGTCTTTCGACCGACGGTCGGCGCGGCGGCTTTGGGCTTCGCGCGCCGCGCGTTTGACGAATCGGTCCGTCATGCGCGAGAGCGTACACTGTTCGGTGCGCCGCTTGCGGCGATGCAACTGACGCAAGCCCGCTTGGCGGAGATGGCGACGGAGATCGACGCGAGCGCACTCCTCGTCTATCGCGCGGCATGGACCAAAGACGAGCGCCATTCGCGCGTGACGCGCGAGGCGGCGATGGCCAAATGGTTTGCGACGGAAGCGGCTCAGCGCGTGATCGACGCCGCCGTGCAGCTGTTCGGCGGACGCGGCGTGACCAAAGGTGAAATCGTGGAATCGCTGTATCGCGAGATTCGTGCGTTGCGAATTTACGAAGGAGCAAGCGAAATTCAGCAGCTCGTCATCGCGCGCCAAGTGCTCGAGGCCGCGCCATGACCGATTCGGCGCACGTCGACACGTTCGCGCGCGATCATTTGCCTCCAAAGGAGCAGTGGCCGGCATTTCTTTTTGCGCGCCCGGAATTTCACTATCCGGAGCGGATGAATTGTGCCGATCGCCTGCTCGACCGGCACGGGCGGGAAGGGAACGGCTCGCGGCGCTGCTTGGTGTCGCCGAACGTCTCGTGGACGTACGCCGAAACGCTCGCGCATGCAAACCGCATCGCACGGGTGTTGGTGGAAGATCTCGGCGTGGTGCCCGGCAATCGCGTGCTGCTTCGCGCGCCGAACTCGCCGATGCTGGCGGCCTGCTGGTTCGGCGTCGTCAAGGCGGGTGCGATCGCGGTGACGACGATGCCGCTCTACCGCATCGGCGAGCTGCAGTATATGATCGAGAAGGTGCAGATTCGCCACGCGCTGTGCGATGAGCGCTTGCGTGACGACCTCGATGCCGCCGCGGCGAACGTCGGTGGTTTTCACAGCGTGTATTTCAGCACGAACGATCGCGACGGCCTGGAGAGCCGTATGGCACGCAAGCCCGCAACGTTCGAAAATGTCGACACGGCCGCCGACGACGTAGCTCTGATCGGCTTCACGTCCGGAACGACCGGAAAGGCCAAGGCCACCATGCATTTCCATCGCGACGTGATGGCCGCGTGCGATGCCTTTCCGCGTTCGTGTCTGCGCGCATCCTCCGACGATTTATTTACGGGAAGTCCGCCGCTCGGGTTCACGTTTGGTCTCGGCGGCCTTTTGCATTTTCCGCTGCATATCGGCGCTGCGGCGCTGCTCCTCGAGAAGGCGTCGCCCGAAACACTTCTGCAAGCGGTGCAAGACTACGGCGCAAGCGTGCTGTTCACCGCCCCCATTGCCTATCGCTCCATGATCGGCATGGTCGACAAATACGACCTGCGCGGGTTGCGCAAGTGCGTCTCGGCGGGAGAGACGCTGCCGCGCGCGACGTGGGAGGGGTTCTTCGAGAAGACCGGGGTGAAAATCATCGACGGCATCGGCGGAACGGAGATGCTGCACATTTATATCTCGGCCCCGGAGGAGGAAATTCGTCCTGGTTCCACCGGGAAGGCGGTGCCGGGCTATGAAGCGCGCGTCGTCGACGATGCCGGCGATGAAGTCCCGGCCGGAACGGTGGGCCGCTTATCGGTGCGCGGCCCAACGGGTTGCCGTTACCTCGACGACGCGCGGCAAACCGTTTACGTGCAAAATGGGTGGAACTATCCCGGCGACGCGTATCGCATGGACGAGGATGGCTACTTCTGGTACGTAGCGCGAGCCGACGACATGATTATTGCGGCCGGTTACAACATTTCCGGCCCGGAAGTCGAAGAGGCGTTGCTCTCGCATACATCGGTGAAGGAGTGCGCCGTCGTGTCCGCGCCCGACGTCGAGCGCGGCACGAACATGGTCAAGGCGTTCGTGGTACTGAACGATGGTTGTGTGGCCGACGACGAGCAAGTACGCACGCTGCAGGAGTGGGTGAAGAGTCGCATCGCCACCTACAAGGCGCCGCGCGCGATCGAGTTCGTGGCGGCGCTCCCGCGCACTGAAACGGGGAAGTTGCAGCGCTTCGTGTTGCGCGATCAGGAACGCGCGCGATCGGGGAACGTCACCACCGCGAACAGCAGCGAGAAGATTCCGCAGTAGAAGAGCACGCCCGCGCAGTACGCAGGATTCCACCACGTGCCGCCGAGCGCGGTCGCGACATAGGCGAGATACACCCCGTGGTAGACGA
>JAFAIW010000268.1 GCA_019236495.1 Vulcanimicrobiota bacterium
CCTCGCTGGGAGGATCGCCTGTCGCCGAAACTGCGAAGGTCAGCGCGTACGGGATTTGCTCGAAGCGCTTGTCGAGCGTATCGTCGACGCCCATTCCGGAAATGATGATCGCCATGCGCACGGGATCGTTCTCGCTCGGCGCCGGTCCGCTCGCCCAACCTCCAGGCCGCTCGACGACCGCATCGTCGACCACCGGCTCGAACGCGTCGAGCTTTCCGGTACCGCGGGGCCCGATGAGGGCGCGTTGCATCGGCACGGGCGCGATCTCCGCAACGTGCATCTTTGCCGGCATCGCCCCGGCGCGCTGAAGCGACTGCCCGCCGAAGAATCCGCCCCCAATTCCAAGGAGGGCGACGCCTATAATCGTCCCCCAGAACCAGTTGCCGAGATTCTTCAAGCGGTGGCGCGCGCGGAGAGCGCCCAGAGAAAGGCCACGAGTAGGTAATTGGCTACCAGCGAGCTTCCTCCATAGGAAAAGAACGGCAGCGTGATGCCGGTGAGCGGGAAGAGATGCAGTACCCCGCCCATGATGATGAAGACCTGAAAGCCGAGCGTCGAGGCGAGGCCCGTCGCAAGCAGGCGGCCATAGAGGTCGGGCTTTTCGCGGGCGACGGCCAGTGCTCGCAGCACGAGAACCAGGAACAGCGCGCAGACCGCAATCCCACCGAGGGCGCCGAACTCCTCGCTAAACGCCGCGTACACATAATCGGTCGCGACCGCCGGGATGTACCCGGGCTTTCCCAGCCCGTAACCCGTTCCGAACAGTCCCCCGGCGCCAAGTCCGAAGAGCGCCTGCAGCGACTGATATCCGGCGCCGTACGGATCCGCAAACGGATGCCGCCACGCCGCGATGCGCAACGCGACGTACGTGTAGTGATGCACCGCCCACCACGCGGCGAGCCCGAAGACCGCAACGCTGCCGACGACCAAATCGATACGGCGCGTCGCGACGTACAACATCGCCGCGAAGATTGCCAATAAGAGCGCCGCGGTTCCGACGTCACGCTCGAACACCAATATCCCAACCGACGTGCCCCACCCGATGAACAGCGGTCCCAAATATTTTGCGTTGGCGCGCAGCGACCACGGTCGTGCCGCCGCGATGACGTCGGCAGTCTCGGCGAGATACGCCGCCATGAAAAGCACGACGAAGAGCTTGATCGCTTCGATGGGCTCGAATTGCAACGTTCCGACGCGAATCCAGAGCTTCGCGCCGTTGACCTCTTGCCCGAAAAGCGCAACGAGCACGAAGAGCACGATCGATGCGAGGATCCACACGTACTTGTAGCGCGCGAGGACGCGATATCGCCGGAACGCCGGCCCGGCGCCAATTGCCAGCACGAGCGCGATCGTAAGCCAAATCAGTTGGCGCGCTGCGAGCGTCGGAGCAACGCGCGCGATGACGATCAGGCCGATCGACGTCAGTAAGACGGCGATCGCGGGGATGACGTCGTCGCGACGTTCACCCAGCGGCCGGACGACGACCCATGCTAGAGCGATGCACCCGAGCAGTGCGACGAGCCAGCGTGAATCGAGCACGTGCAACGGGACCAGCGCAAAAGCGAAATACGCAATCGCCAGAGCACCCAGCATCGGCACCGCCGCGCGAACGGTACCGAGAAGGTCAGTGAAGCGCAATATGCAGCGGTACGAGCGCCTCGTATAAGAGTGCGATCACGACGATGACGGCCATGACGACGAATGCGACGCTTAATGCACCCGAGACTCCGCGCCGCGCGGAGATCTCCGCACCGAAGGAAATGGGGATAGTCAGCTCGCGTCCGACGATCACCGTGCCGCCGTCCTGATTACCGCGCATCTTGAGCAACGCCAAAATCCGGTCGACCACCTCGGCGGAGCTGCCCGGTGAGCTTGCCGCGAACTCGAGCTCATCGGTCGAGAGCGTCTTGTGCACGCCGTCGGTACACAGGATGAGCCGATCGTCGTCGCCCAGCTCGAAATTTGCCACGCTCGCCTCGAGGGCGGGCTGCGTTCCCAGCGTGCGCGTCAGCAAGCTGCGCAGCCGCGCGCCGGCACCGATCGTCATCTTTCCGCCGCCGCCGACTTCGGGCGTGATGGCATCGTCTTCGGTAAGCAGCGAGAGTTTTTCTTCGCGCACGAGATACGCGCGCGATTCGCCGACGTGTCCGATGTAGATCTGCGAACCGACGACTAGTGCGGCAGTAAGCGAAGCCCCGGCTGCAACGTAGTCATCGTGCGAGCCGCTCTGCGCGTAGATGCGATTGTTGGTGTGTGCAAACGCGGCAAGCATAAGGCGGCGCAACGCCAATGGAAGATTACCGCGCGTCGTCAGCGCACCGCTGCGCACTTTGCGGCGAAAGAAATCGCGAATCGTCATCACGACGGTGTCGGCGACGCTGCCGCGTCCGAACGATCCAAATCCATCCGCGACGGCGAGGAATGCAACGTCCGGCGCAAGCGCTTCGGAA
>JAFAIW010000042.1 GCA_019236495.1 Vulcanimicrobiota bacterium
AGGTGCTGCAAGGGTTGCAGAAAGAGTATCCCATCTGCGCGCTCGTGCTCGAGTACCGCGAGGTCACGAAACTCAAGAACACGTACATCGACGTGATCCCGAAGCTCACGGACGCGGACGGACGCCTGCGCACGATCTTCAATCAAACCACGACGGCGACCGGTCGCCTCTCGTCTACCAATCCCAACCTGCAAAACATTCCGGTGCGCGGCGAACTCGGCCGCCGCATCAGGCGTGCGTTCGTCGCACCAAACGCCGAGCGCGTGCTGCTGGCGGCCGACTACAGCCAAATCGAATTGCGGCTGATGGCGCATCTCTCCGGCGACGAGGCAATGCGCAACGCTTTTCTCACCCACCAAGACATTCACGATTTCACCGCGCGTCAGATTTTCGCTATCGGGCCCGACGCCGAAGTGAACGGCAATCAACGTCGCATCGCGAAGTCGGTGAACTTCGGTTTGCTGTACGGCATGTCCGATTTCGGATTGGCGCAACGTCTGGAGATCGGGCGCGCCGAAGCCAAGGAGATGACGTCGGCATATTTCGCCCGTTTTCCCAGCGTCAAAGCGTATATCGAATCGGTGCTCGAACGCGGACGCATCGACGGATATGTCGCCACGATTCTCGGCCGCCGCCGATACATGCCCGCGCTGCGTTCGAGTAACTACATGCTGCGCTCCGCGGCGGAACGCGAGGCCACCAACGCACCTCTGCAAGGCAGTGCGGCTGATCTCATGAAGCTTGCCATGGTCCGGCTCGACGCCGCGCTGGCGGAGCGGGGCTACGACGCGCAGATGCTTTTGCAAATTCACGACGAGCTGATCTTCGAAGTTTCCAAACGCGATCTCAAGGCAGTCGCAACGCTCGTGAAGCAGGAAATGGAAGGCGCGATTCAACTTTCGGTGCCGATCGAAGTCACGGTGAAAACCGGCGCGAATTGGTACGAAGTCGCCGCCTACGACGACCTCGAATCGCCTGACGATGATTGAAGCGCTCGTCTTAGCTACAGCGACGGCCGCGCTCGCGACGATCGACCTTCATGCACCGAAAGCGATGCTGCACGTGGAAGTTGCCAGGACCGAAGCCGAGCGCGAACACGGGCTCATGGATCGGCGCTCGCTCCCTGCGCACACCGGGATGCTGTTCGTGTTCACGAGCGACGAGCCGGTCGCGTTCTGGATGAAAGATACGCTGATTTCGCTCGACATGGTTTTTATCGACGCGCGCGGTCGCGTTCGTCTGGTGGCGCCGAACGTCGCAACGCCGCAGCCGAACGTGCCCGATGAGCAATTACAAAGGATTTACGGTAAGGCGGAATACGTTCTCGAGCTTCCAGCCGGTGAAGCAACGGATGACGGTTTGACCGCGGGAGCGTACGTCCGCGGCCTGCCGGCGGTTCCCATCACGCACGCACCGTAGATGCCCGAACTTCCGGAGGTTGAGACGATCGCCCGCGGCCTGCAGCGCGCGATCGCGGGCAAGACGATCGCGGCCGTCGATGTGACCTTACCAAAAATCGCGGTCGCGCCGCCGGGGCGGCGTTTTTCGACGAGCCTCCAGCGCGATACCATCCGCCGCGTGACGCGCCGCGGCAAATACGTCGTTTTCGACCTTCGATCAGGGCGCCGCTTGGTCACTAGCCTGCGCATGACCGGACGCCTCATCGTTCAGGCGAACGCGGCCCTCGAGCTCCTTCCATATACGCACGTCGCGCTGCGGTTTACCGACGGCTCGCGGCTCTGCTTTTCGGAAATGCGCCAATTCGGCCGCATGCGGCTGGTCGAGGCCGACGAGCCCTGGGATGCCGCCTTGGGCGTGGAGCCGTTGGAAAGCAGCTTTACAGCAAGGGCCTTTATCGGTATGCTGTCGGGGCGGAGCGGCGCGATCAAGGTTTTTCTCCTCGATCAGCGACGTATCGCGGGCATCGGAAACATCTACGCCTGCGAAGCGTTATGGGAAGCGCGCATCCGGCCGGACAAGCCGGCAGGTTCCCTGACGAAACCCGCAATCCGCCGGCTCCACGCAGCGATCGTCGACGTGCTTACGCGCGCCACCGACTTGCGAGGAACGAGCGTCGACGATTATGTCGATGCCGAAGGCCTGCGGGGCGGGTTCCAAAACCGCCTTTCCGTCTACGGACGCGAAGGTCAAAAGTGCCCGCGCTGCGGTTCTCTCATCGTGCGAACGGTGTTGGGACAGCGAGGTACCTGGTGGTGCCGGCGCTGCCAGAAATAATGCAAGACAAAATTAAGCGGCGAAGCCGCAAAGCGTCATGCGAGCTAGGCGAGCGGACGCAAATTAGAAGGATGGTCTAAAACAATCTCGACAACTGATATCGCCCCTGTGCACATTGAAGAAGAAGATCAGCTCGCTCTCGAGCAACGCCTCTACGAAGAATCCCTCAAGGTTCTCGACGAAGGCCAAGTCTTAACCGGCCTGATCGTCGCAAAATACCAAGACGAGCTTCTCGTCGACATCGGTGGAAAATCGGAAGGCATTTTGCCGTTCCGCGAACTCTCATTGGCAATCGAGCCAAAAGAGCTCAAGGTCGGCGACACGCTGGAAGTGATGATCCATCGGATCGACGACATGGACGGAAGTCTTTTCCTCTCGGAGCGCCGTGCGCGTGCGCTCAAGACGTGGGAAAAGGTCATCGAAGCGCACGACCGTGACGAAGTGATCGAAGCGACGGTCACGCAAGTCGTCAAGGGCGGCGTGCTCGTCGACTTGGGAATGCGCGGCTTCGTACCGGCTTCGCAGATCCGCCGTCAACCGGTTGGGAATCTCGACGAGCTCGTCGGCAAGAAGCTTCGCCTGAAAGTCATCGATCTCGATCACAAGCGCCACCGCGTGGTGCTTTCGCAACGTCAGGTTCTCGAAGAAGAACTGAATGCGAAGAAGCAAGAGCTGTTGGGTACGCTCGAGGTCGGACAAATCCGCGAAGGCATGGTCGTGCGGTTAGCGGAGTTTGGAGCGTTCGTGGATCTGGGCGGTATCGATGGCCTAATTCACAATAGCGAATTGAGCTATGCGCGCATCAAACATCCTTCGGAAGTCGTGAAGGTCGGCGACGTCGTTCAAGTCGAGATCATGAAGTTCGATCCCGAAGCTCGCAAGGTGAGCTTGTCGCTGAAGCATGCATTGCCCGACCCGTGGGAAGAGCATGCCGACAAGCTGTTCGAAACGAACAAGTTGACAGCGCAAGTCGTCAAAGTGACGCCGAACTACTTGCTGGTGGAGATCGTTCCCGGCGTCTTGGCGATGGTGCCGAAAGGCGAATTCGATCCTGGCACGCAGTACAGTCCGGGCCAAGAGGTCGACGTAACGCTGCTCACGATCAACCACACGACCCGTCGCATCACGGCTTCGATTCAGCATGTCGCGGACGTGCCGCTGGAAGAGCTCGAAAAGCTTTCTTTCGAAGACGATGCGGGTGCGGGCAACGCTGGCGACGCCGTCGCCGCGGAGACCGCCGCCGCAGAATAAGCCGGCACGCACGTGCGTGTCGGATTGACCGGAGGCATCGGCGCCGGGAAGAGCGAGGTCGCTCGCATTCTCGAATCGCTCGGCGCCTACATCATCGACACCGATCAACTCGCACGCGAAGCCGTCGCTCCAGGGAGCGACGGCTTTCGCGCTATTGCGCGCACGTGGCCGCAAGTCGTGCGCGACGGTGCGCTCGACCGGGCCGCGCTCGCTTCGATCGTTTTTGCCGATCCGTCGGCGCGCGAAAAGCTCAACGCGATCGTGCATCCGTTCGTGCGCCGGCTCGCGACGGATCGGGAAGCACGGGCGCGTTCGGGACAGCCGATCGTGCACGTGGTGCCGCTGCTTTTCGAAACCGGCTATGCAGATCGTTGCGATGCGTCGATCGTGGTGATTGCTCCCGAAGCGCAACGGATCGAGCGGATCGTACAGCGCGACCGCGCCACGGCGGAACAGGTTCGCGCGCGGATGCAGGCCCAAATGGACCCCGACGAGGCCCGCCGGCGCGCCACGTACGTCATCGAAAACAACGGCGATCGCGCCGCCCTGCGGGAGCAGACCGCCGCGATCTTTCGGTTATTAGCAACCACCCCCCCGAAGGCAGGGTAGCCGAGCGTAGCGAACCGGGCAGGAGCGACCTGCGCCTGAGCCGGTGCGGGCGGGGAGTTACGATGAGCCGTCGGTTCCTACGATACGGCGCGTATGCAACGCTCGTGGCGGCGGCATTTGCCGGCTGCGGCGGCGGTGGCGGCGGGGGAGGCACGCCCAGCGTGACCCCTACGAATCCGCCCGTTACCTCGACGCCGACGCCCACGCCGACGCCGACCGCGTCGCCGACGCCCACGCCCACGCCGACCGCGACGCCCACGACGACGCCGACCCCAACCCCAACACCGAACGGGCAAGTGTTCGTATCGTCGCTGCAGCAAGGCGCGGTACAGCCGAATCCCAACGTGATCAATCTGGTGGCGACGGGAACCGGCGGCGCTGTGACGCTGCTTCCTTCTGAGACATTTTATTCCGGAACGTTCACGATCACGCAAAGTGCGGCA
>JAFAIW010000113.1 GCA_019236495.1 Vulcanimicrobiota bacterium
GATGTAGCCGATAAACGCGTAGCCTTCGAGCTCCATTTGCGCCGGCAGCTCGCAGCCCAAAACCGTGAACGGTGCGCGCGCGGCCTGGGCGGCCAGCCAGTCCACGTAGCGCCGCCCCGTTCGCCGCGCCCGCCGGCGCTGCAATTCGAATGCGATCGCGCTGCCGAAGCGTTCGCGAAACGCATCGAACGACGTATTGATACATGCGTCCAATCGCGTTCGGAGTTCGGACGCCGAGGCGTCGCTTGGATGCGGATAGGCGCCGTGAAAATCTTCCAGTGCCGCGTGGAAAGCCGTGCCGTAAAACGAGGCGGCCGAGCCTTTGTCTTCGACCGCGGCACAGCAATAGCGATAGAACCACTTGCGCGCACACTCGACGTATGCGTTGAGCGACGAAGCACTGAAGTGCGACTGCCGCGGCCGGAGCGTCACGCTCGTCTCGGGCTCGCGCGGCGGCTGCAAGGCGAGTTCGAATGGCGTCTCGAGCGAGGGCGTCGCCGCTGCGGCCACGCCGAAGGCTTCGCACACGATGGATTCGCGGCCGGTTGGTTCGGAACGATCGAGTGCATCAAGCCGCGCGGTGAACGCAAAGACTGCGTCGCGATCTACGGCCGGGAGGGCCACGCGCCCGGATGCGAGGGTGTGCGCGATCGTGCCGCCCTCCGGCGTCAACGTAACGATCGCGGCGGCGACTTCGTGTGCCACTCCGCTATACGGCGATCGCAGCATGCGGCGAACGTGACGTTCCGAGGGTTCCTCCAACCACGCCAGCGCGGCATCGACGAACGAACGGAATTCCGGAGACTCCACGTGGAAATCTTGAGGACACGTTCGCACGCACCCTGCAGGTGATGCGCGGGCGGCACGGTAACGCCGCACGCATGCGTCGCATCATCGTGGCAGTAAGCGGAGCAAGCGGAAGCATCTACGGCTTTACGGCGCTGCGGGCGCTCCGCGAGGCCGGCGGCGTCGAGACGCACTTGATTTTGAGCCCGCAGGCCGCACGAACGATCGAACTCGAGACGTCGTACACGTCGCGGGATTTTGAAGCGCTGGCTGACGTCGTGCATCGTGAAAACGACTTGGCAGCTTCGCCCTCGAGCGGATCGTTCGTGCACGACGGCATGATGGTCATTCCTTGCTCGATCAAGAGTGCGGCCGCGATAGCCTATGGACTCAACGACACTCTCTTGACGCGGGCGGCCGACGTCTGCCTGAAGGAACGCCGGCGGCTCGTGCTGGTGGTACGCGAGACGCCGCTCCACCTCGGTCATCTTCGAACGTTGACGCAGCTGGCGGAAATCGGTGCGGTCATCTTGCCGCCGATGCCCGCCATGTACGCGCGGCCAAACAGCGTTCAGGAAATCGTGAACCATACCGTCGGGAAAGTGCTCGACCAATTCGGGGTCGCGAACGAGCTTTTTACGCGTTGGTCGACGCCGCGTTCCGTTCCATAACGGCAATCGCCGCTTCCGCGAGCGCAACGTCGCTCGCGCGATCGACGTTGATCGCGATTTCTGGATGCGTACACGGAACGGCGCGAACGCTTGCGCCGAGGAGTTCGCCGGCGCGCCGCTCCGCCGCGGCGATCGTCAGGCGTCGCGCCGCAAGTGCAAGCATGACGTCCCAGCCGAAGAGCGACGCGAGGCGCAGCGGATTCTTACGTGCCGCGCCCAGCCGCTCGATGAATCGTTCGAGGAGCGGATAGACGCGCGGCCGGACCGTCATGAGCCCGGTGCCGCAAAAGGTTCCGCCGCGCAGATGGGCCCAGGTGTGCGGAAATTGCGGAAAGCGTGCCTCGTGATAGCGGCGCTCCAGGCAACCATAGGTCACGTCTGCTCCGGTCGCTACCGCGAAGCCGATGAATTCGTCGACCGCGGCTTCCGTCAGCAACGGAAGATCGGACGTGCAGAGCACCGTCATCGCATCCGGATCCAAACCCGCAAGGCCGCTGCGCAAGCTATCGCTGATGCGCAAACCGCTCGGGCGAATCTCGTCGGCGAGCGAAAGCGCGCGATCCCCGTGCGCGCTGGGGGGTGCTACCGCCACGATGCGGCCGACGTGCGCGGAGCGTTTCAAGGCTTGGAGCGTGCGGGTTACCAGCGGCACGCCGGCCACTTTCACGAACGCCTTGTTCGGCGCACCCGGAGCAAGCGCCGTGACTTCGTCTTGCGAGCCGCCCGCCAAGACGACCGCGGTCGATCTTTCCATCACGCGCGCCAGTCCCTCGAAGTGAGAAACGGCACGACGAAGCGTGCGTAGCCGCCGGGCAGTTGCACGCGCGCGTCGAGCGCGCGGGCCTCGGCTTCGTCGGGCGCCAATGCAAAGACGCACGCTCCGGAGCCCGTGAGCAGCGCGTGCGTTGCGCCGGCATCGATCAACGCCGTGCGCGCCTGCGCGATTTGCGGCGCCATTTCGTAAACCACGGATTCAAAATCGTTCCACAACAATTCGACGACGCGCGGGAAATCGCCGCGCTGCAGTGCCTCGCCGGCGTCGATCGTCAGCGAAGCGTTGCGTGCGCGCGACGGGCGTTCGCGTTCGTCGAGACGGCGATACGCATCGGCAGTCGACACCGACGCCGGTGGTTTCACGATCACCGTCCACCAGCGCGGCATCGCTCCGAGCGGCGTCACGCGCTCGCCCGTTCCTTCGACGACGGCGGCGGTTCCCGCGAGAAAGAATGGAACGTCCGAACCCAATGCGCGCGCAATCGCGACCGGATCGGCGGGTCGCGGCACCTGCAGCACGCCGCCGGCCGCCGCCCGCACGATCGCGGCCGCATCGCTCGAGCCTCCGCCCAGACCGGCGCCCGTCGGAATCACCTTAGTCAGACGGACGTCGACCGCCAGGTGCGGCGCCGCCTGCTCAAACGCGCGCTCTACCAAATTTTCCGCGTTCAAGTCTTCGCGCGAACACGAAAACGAGAAGGCGCGCGCCGCTTGCACGCTGATCTCGTCGCAGAGATCGATTGGCACCATGAGGCTGCGCACGGTATGGTAACCGTCGGCTCGCCGGTTGCCGACCTCGAGGGTCAGGTTGAGCTTCGCCGGGGCGCGCAGCACGACGCTCGGCTGCATGACCCTGGAGCTTGGCGGAGGCGTGCGCGCGACCTTTCGGGTAGAGTCCGGCCATGGGACCCGGCTATGACGCGCAACGCAACGAGTTTTGCACTTACGTCTTACCCGAAGCTCAAACGCCGTACGGGCTCCTGCTCGGAAATTTCAAATCGTACGCACAGTCGACCGCAAAGGGAGGCGTCCGTGGGTTGTGGGACGCCGATACCGATCAAATCATCTTCGGCACGCATCAAATCGCGTACCGCTTGCGGGACTCCGGGGTAACGTATTTTCCCCATCAAATCTCGCGGGAATTCACGTTTCTTCCGTACGCGCAAATCTCCGAGTTCACGTTGGCAAACCAACTGCACGTCACGGAAGCCTTCTTCGTTCCGCACGGACCGCGGCACAATCGCACCGTCAGTTTTGTCGTCGACCTCACGCTGTTCAATCCGGGGCGAGAGCCGCTGGACGTGGCGGTGTTTCCCTGGGCGCTTCTGGTCGGCCAGCGCTTCTACGGCGAACCGGAGCATCAAGTTCGCGCGCGCGTCCATGGCGCCACGATCTCTTCGGTGAACGAAGAGACGGGTGCGGCGCGCTGGTGGGGTGGTTCGCGCGAGCCGCATGCGGCGGTCGTGGCGATCCGCGAGCAAGTGCTCCTGCGCAACATGACGCGCGGCTCGCTGCGCCCCGACCAGCATCTCGAAGAAATAACCCCGGCCCTGGCGGAGTGTACGAGCCGTCGCATTTTCGGCGCCTTCGAATATCGAATTTCCATCGCGCCGGGGGCGCGTGAATCCTTGCGCATGGCGGTCGCTTTTCACCGCGAGGGCGAAGAGAAAACCCGCCCCGTTCTCGCCGACGTATTGACCGATCCGAAAGCGCTGCATGAAACGCAGCAATACTACGCCGACACGTTGCGTGACGCGCGATTCTTGACGCCTTCGCCGGCGATCAGCCGCGCGGTCGTCTGGGCTCGCGCCAACATGTTGCGCGTCATAAAAGAGTATCCGCAAGGCTGGGGTTCGACGAACTCGCCCCCATCCGATATTTTGGTGTCGCGCGATACCTCGTGGTTCGTGCACGGATTCGACTATTTTCTCCCAAATTTCAGTCGCGACGCGATCGAACTGTTCAATCGCTTCGTGGACGATAGCGGGCAAATGGTCGAGTACGTCCGCGGCGTGAACGGATTCAAGACTTCCTACGATCTCAATATCAACGACGACACGCCGCTGCATCTCATTGCGATGCTCCACCACTATAACGCAACCTTGGACGACACGTGGGTACGGGATAATCTCGCGCTGGTCATCCGGACCACGGACTATCTGCTCTCGCAACGCGACGCGAACGGTTTGATCTTTTGCAAGGCCTCGGGCGTCGATATGTTCGGCATCAGCTCTTGGCGGAACATCATTCCGTACTATACGCTGGACGGCGCGGTCACCGAAATCAATGCGGAGTCGGTGTTCGCGCTGGAAGCCGCCGCAATGCTCTGCGCGGTTGCCGGAGATACCGCACATTGGGAGCGATATTCACGCGAGGCGCAGGCGTTGCGAGAAAAAATGATGGCGTTTCTCTTCAACGATGACACGGGAGCATTCGTCCTCAACTACGATCAAGAGCAGAATTACCAAGATAACTTCACGGCGGACGAAGTCTTTCCGGTGATGTTCAACGTGGCCAATGCCGAGCAGCGGCTCGCAATCTTGAAACGGCTGAGCGAAGCGGACTTTGTGACCCCCGTTGGATTGCGCACGATTTCGACCGCGGATTCATGGTATTTCCCGTCGCACGGGTTTGGGCTGTTAGGCGGCGTCTGGCCGGATTTGACGCTCTGGTTCGTTTTCGCATTGGCGCGCAACGGCATGGGAGATTCCGCGACGAATTGGCTCGAGGCGATCGCCGAAACGATGGAGTCCGGCAGCCCACGCAATACCGTACCTGGAGAGTTCGCCGAGTGGTTCGATGGTGGTTCGTTGACCAATCGCGGAATGTATCTCTCGCCGTGGACGGGCGCAAAATATCTTTGGGCCGTCGCCGAAACGATCGGCGGCCTCGATGGCTATCGCACGAGCGGCCGCCCGCATTTGGCGCCGATCGAGCCGCGCGGTTGGGAATGGGTCGCGGGCGTGCGCGTGCATTGGGGTGGGCGCCGTTGCACGTACGTCATCGATTTCAAGCGCCGCACGATCTTCGGCGATATGGAAGAACTTTCGGCGGAAGAGCCGTACCGCTGCATCTTCGCGGGGCGCGACGTCAGCGATGAAATGGTGACCTCGCCGGCCGACGTGGGTGCCGTTGCGTTTGAAGACGAACGCGGCGTGGTCCGCGCGTTCCTCTTGAACATGAACGATCGCTCGCGCGCCGCAACGCTCGAATTTCGCGGCACCACGCGACGCGCGAGGCTCGTGCCGGGCGAGTTATTGGAGCTGCATTTCGGCGGGGTTCCGCTGGAGCGCGAAGCCGCGGCCAAAGCTCACGACGTCGAAACGGGGCTCGTTCCGGCGTAGACCTTCACGCGCGCGGTTTGCGAAAACCGCCGAGCAAAACCGTCCACGGATCGACGCTCACCGTTTCCAATAAGCCGATCGGTGTCCACGGGTCATCGCGCAAGCGCGCTTCGATTTCGTCGCGCCCGGCGGCCTCGACCACGTGCAGAACGCGCGGCGCCTCGTCTTCGGGCCCGAGCGGTCCGCCGGCGAGGATGAAGCCTTCGCCTTCGAGCGCATCCATGAAGCCCGCGTGCGCCTCCCACTCAGTTTGCGATCGCATCGGAACCGACCAATTCCACGCGCGGCCGCGCTCGCGGATCACGACGAAAATCGGCACGCTACGGCGGGGGCGGGTTTGGACCCGTAATCGTGCTCGGAGCGGCCGTCGGGCCGGGTGAGCCGGAGGTCGCGACGGATGGACTCGGTTCGGGCGTAAACGTCGGCAGCGGCGCGAGCGTCGGTTCCGGCGTGGGCGGCGGCGTGGGGGTAGGTTTCGGGGTTGGAATCGGCGTTGGAAGGGGCATCGGCGGAACCCGCGGATCGGGAAATCCCGGATCGGCCGCCGCGGCGAGCGCTTGCGTGCGTTTCCAATTCGGCCCGTACGGGCCGCTCTCGGAGGCTTGCGGATTCGGCGTGAACGTGAGCGAGCTTCCCACGCCGGTCTGGCCCTCTTCGGTAGCGTGCCGCATCACGCGGTCGCCCATCCGAGTGCCTACCAAAATGGAGATCAGGAGCAAGGCCGCCCCGGTTAGGAGGATCGCGCTCAGCCGGCGCGTTTCGCGGTCACCCACGGCGCTTGTGGGTATTGCGGCTTGGCTCGGCCGGGCCTGCTCGCCCTGCTCGCCAAGCGCGCTATCCCTATTATCTCCATTGGATGCGAGTGCTACGATAGAGACAAAGAGGACGATTCCCGCGGAGACACCATGCCAAAAGAGACCGGAACCCTAACCGTCAAGCGCGGCCTCGCGCAGATGCTCAAAGGCGGCGTCATCATGGACGTCGTCACGCCCGACCAAGCCCTCATCGCGCAAGAGGCGGGCGCGGTCGCCGTGATGGCGCTCGAGCGCATCCCCGCCGACATTCGGGCAGCAGGCGGTGTGGCGCGCATGAGCGACCTCGAGCTGGTGAGCCGCATCATGGACGCGGTGACTATTCCGGTGATGGCCAAAGCGCGGATCGGACACTTCGCAGAAGCGCAAGCATTGCAAGAACTCGGAGTCGACTTCATCGACGAATCGGAAGTGCTGACGCCGGCCGACGATCTTTTCCATATCTCCAAGGAAAGCTTCAAGGTTCCGTTCGTGTGCGGAGCGCGCGATTTGGGTGAAGCCCTGCGCCGCATCGCGGAAGGCGCAGCGATGATTCGCAGCAAGGGCGAAGCCGGCAGCGGCAATATCGTTGAAGCGGTGCGTCACATGCGCGCGATCAACGACACGATTCGGGCGTTGACCGTTACACCTAAGGAAGAACTCGTCGCGCGTGCGCGCGATTTGGGTGCACCGTACGAGCTCGTGGCGGATGTTGCGGAGAAGGGGCGCCTTCCCGTGGTGCTGTTCTGCGCGGGCGGCGTCTCGACGCCCGCGGACGCGTCCTTGATGATGCAACTCGGTGCGGAAGGCATCTTCGTCGGCAGCGGAATTTTCAAATCGAGCAATCCGAAAGCGTTTGCGAAAGCCATCGTGGACGCGACGACGCACTATGCCGATCCGAGCGTCGTCGTCGACGCGCATAAAGCGCTCTCCGGGCGAGCGATGGAAGGGATCGACGTCCGAAAGCTGCCCGAATCCGAACTCTTGGCACCTCGCGGAAATTGATGGGCGACGTCACGATCGGCGTTCTCGCGCTCCAGGGCGACGTCGGCGAACACATGCATGCAATCGAGCGCGCCGGAGGCCGGGCGCTGGAGGTGAAAACGCTCGACGCCCTAAACGGCGTCGACGGTTTGATCGTACCAGGCGGCGAGTCGACGACTGTGATGAAATTGCTGGAGCGTTTCTCTCTCGTCGAGCCGCTTCGTGCGCGCGTGCGCGCCGGCATGCCGCTCTGGGGAACGTGCATGGGCATGATCGTGGCGGCTCGCGAAGTCGTCGGGTCGCCGCAACCGACGCTCGGGTTGCTCGACGTCGCCGTACGACGCAACGCGTTTGGAAGGCAGAGTGAATCGGCGGAGGTGGAGCTGGACGTCGCCGCCCTTGGCAGCCGCCCGTTCCCGGCGGTCTTCATTCGCGCTCCGTGGGTCGAACGTGCCGGTTCGAGCGTCGACGTGCTTGCGTCGCTCGACGGCCACGGCGTGCTCGTGCGGCAAGGGAACGTGCTGGGCTCGTCCTTTCACCCCGAGCTGACCGGTGACGGCCGCCTGCACGCGTATTTCGTCGAGATGGTGCGGGCCGCAAAGATAGGGAAGCGCACGACCGCCGCGTAACGTCTGGAGCGATGAGCTCCCAGGCGCCGCCTCTCGACGCCGCTGCTGCCGGCGTGGAAGCCCGAATTCCGGCAATCGATCAGTTGCTCGCAGGCATGATCGCGGAGTTGGCGCTGGCCGCGCATGCATACTTGTCGATCGGGGGCGAGAACGACGCCGGAGATTTGCAATCCGCCGAAATTGCCATCGACGTCGCCGGCGCGGCGTACGAACGGGTCAAAGAACGGCTGAGGCCTGAAGAGCGGTTAGCGGTAACACAAATGCTAACCGAAACGCGATTGAATTTTGTCCGGAAGCGGGGCGGATCATGATCAGCCTCGCTTTCGTTATGCGACGCCGAGCAAAACGGGAGACAGCGTGAGCGACGTCTTGGTTTTGAACTTCACCTACGAGGCGCTGAACATCACAAACTTGCAGCGCGCCGTCAAGCTGGTGTTCTGCGGCAAGGCTGAGATCGTCCACAATCGCGACCGGGTTCTGCATTCGACGACGTACGAGATGCGGATGCCGTCGATCATTCGCATGCTGTACTACATCAAACGCCCGATGCAGAAGGTCGCGCTTACGAAGAAGAATATCTTGCTGCGCGACGATTACTCGTGCCAGTACTGCGGCGTGCGCGGTGAACGGCTCATGACGGTCGATCACGTCGTGCCGCGAAGCAAAGGCGGGCCTTCCACCTGGGAGAACCTCGTCTGCGCGTGTATGCGCTGCAACAATCGAAAGAACAACCGGTCGCCCGAAGATGCCAACATGAAACTCAAGCGCAGACCGAAGCAACCCAAATACATCCCGTGGATCCAAATCAAACGGCATACGCTGCCGGGCGAGTGGCACAAGTTCTTATTTCTGTATAACGTTTCGATCGAAGAACGCCTCGAATAGGGGTGTCGGTCTCGACGCGCTCCCGCTTGTGGCTGCCGTTCACACAAATGGCGGCGTTCGACGCGTGCGAGAGAACTTTCGTTCGCGCGAGCGGCGCATATTTGTTCGACGCCCGGGGGAGAAGGATTTTCGACGCGATCTCGAGCGTGTGGACGAACGTGCACGGACACTGTCATCCACACATCGTCGAACGCATCGCTGAGCAAGCGAGTATTCTCGACCATGCTACGTTGCTCGGCGCTACGAATCCGGTAGCCGAAGCGCTCGCCGCGCGTTTGGCGGAAATCTGCGGCTTGCAGTATGCGTTCTTTGCGAGTGACGGCGCCAGCGCGATCGAGGCGGCGTTGAAAATGGCGCTGCAGTTTTGGCAGAATGCCGGGGAGCCGCAGCGAACGCGCTTCGTGCGCCTGCGTTCCGCCTATCATGGCGATACGGCCGGAGCGATGAGCGTTTCCGACATCCGACTTTTCAAAGAACGTTTCGGTGCGATCACGTTCGAGTCGCGAGCCTTTGAAGAATCCGATGCGGCGCGCGGGGACGACGTTGCGGCGGTCATCGTCGAACCGCTCGTTCAAGCGGCAGCCGGCATGCAGCTCGCTTCTCGGGCGCAGCATGAGGCGCTCTCCGGAATGACGCCGCTCCTGGTCGTCGACGAAATCGCCACCGGGTTCGGCCGCACCGGAACGATGTTCGCCTTCGAGCAAACCGCACTGCGCCCGGACATTGTGTGCGTGGGGAAGGGATTGACGGGAGGAACGCTCCCCCTTTCGGCGACCGTCGTTGCGGACCGGATTTATGCGGCCTTCCTCGGTGCCGCGCACGAACACCGGCAGTTCTTTCACGGGCATTCGTATGCGGGAAACCCGATTGCGTGCGCCGCTGCGCTTGCGTCGCTCGAGTTGTTCGAACGCGAACGCACGCTCGAACGCGTCGCTGGGCTGGCCGAATGTTGGAGCCGGCAGGCACGAAGTCTGCAATTGCTGGATGGAATTCGCGAAGTGCGCTCGTGCGGGCTCATGAGCGGAATCGAGCTTCGGACGGAAAGGTTGGCGGCAAGCGACGCGGCGACGCCCGCATGGCGCGTCGCCGCCGGTCTGTACGAGCGCGGTTTCTTCACGCGACCGATCGGCGAGACCGTGCAATTTGTGCCGCCGCTGTGCAGCACGCCGGAAGAACTCGAAGGCTTCGCGCGCGCGCTAGCCGCAGTGATCGCGTGATGAATTACCTCGATCGAGTCGATGCATTGCTGCGCGAACTCGCGTTGCGCGACCGGCTGCGCGCCTTGCAACCACCGGCGCGATGCGAGCTGGATTTCTCGACGAACGACTACCTGGCGCTGGCCACCGACGCACGGGTCGTCGCAGCGCTCACCGCGGCGCGCCGTGCGGGTGCGGGCGCGGCCCGGCTGCTCGGCGGGCGTCACGCCGAACACATTCGGCTCGAAGCGGAGCTGGCCGAATTCACCGGGCGCGAAGCCGCACTCGTCTTTTCCTCGGGGTATCTTGCGGCCGCCGGCGCGGCGGCATCGCTGACGATGGTGTGCACGGCGGTCTACTCCGATGCCCTCAATCACGCATCGTTGATCGACGGCTTGCGCGCCGCGCCGATTCGTCACGTGCACCCGCACGGCGCGCTTCC
>JAFAIW010000084.1 GCA_019236495.1 Vulcanimicrobiota bacterium
AATTCGATCCGGAAAAGCGCGGCTCACCCGGGTACGTCGCCGCATCGCTCGCCGGCTCGATTCGACGGATCGATCTGAACGCAATTCACGGCGACGACGACGCGTACGCAAACGTCGAGCGGTATGCTGCCGCGCCATCGCAAACGGTCGTCCGTACCGGCGGACCGATCAAGCACGTGATCTACGTCATCAAAGAAAACCGCAGCTACGATCAGGTCTTGGGCGATTTGAAAATCGGCGATGGCGATCCGAACCTGGTCCTCTTCGGCCAAGCGGTAACGCCGAACCAACACGCACTCGCACGGCGCTTCGGCGTGCTCGATCGAGCCTTCACCAACTCGCAGGTGAGCGCCGACGGACACAATTGGAGCACCGCCGCCTTTGCCAATGACTACCTAGAACGATATTGGCCTCCACAATACGGCGGGCGGCGCGACCTCTACGACTTCGAGGACGGCGCGGTTGCCTCGGTGCCGCGCGGCGGCTACTTGTGGGACGCGGCCGCGCGCGCGAACGTGACGTTCCGCGACTACGGCGAGTTCGTAACGAACCCCACCTCGCCGGGCGGCGACGTCACGACGCACATGGAAGGGTTGCGCGATCGTTTTTCACCGAAATATCCCGGGTTCGATTTGCGCTTCGACGATCTCGATCGCGAGAAGATTTGGCTCGCGGAGTTCCGCGATTACGAGCGCAACGGCAACCTCCCGGCACTCGAAATCGTCCGCCTGCCCAACGATCACACCGCCGGCACGCGTCCGGGAGCGCTTACCCCACAAGCCTACGTCGCACAAAACGACGCGGCGCTCGGCAAACTCGTCGACGCGGTGTCGCACTCGCGCTACTGGCATAGCACCGCGATCTTTTCCGTTGAAGACGACGCGCAGAACGGTCCGGATCACGTCGACGATCAGCGCTCCACCTTCTACGTGATTTCACCGTACGCGCGCGGCGGCGTCGTGCACGAGCATTACTCTACTGCAAGCGTCCTGCGAACGATCGAGGTATTACTGGGCCTAACGCCGATGTCGATTTACGATACCGTCGCGCCGCCGATGTACGCGGCCTTTGGGACGACGGCGCGATTGCAGCCCTTCAGCGCGTTGCCGCCCCATATTGACATCACGGCGCGCAATGCCAAGACCGCGTACGGCGCGCAGGAAAGCGCGCGGATGGATTTCGACGATGCGGACGCGGTCGACCCCGACCGGCTCAACGCGATCCTCTGGCACGCCGTGCACGATCGGCGCAAACCGGCGCGCTAACGCGGCCGGTCGCCTCGGGAGACGGCCGAGCGCAGGGCTTCGAGCATGCCCATGTAACGATTTGGGTACGCAACGGAGGTGCGCACCATGGCCGCTTCTGCTCAGCCCTCAAACCGCTGGCTGATTGCCTTTGCCGGCGTGATCGTGATGATCTGCCTTGGAACCGTCTACTCCTGGAGCATCTTCACGCGGCCGCTCATCGCCGCGTTCAGCTGGTCGAATACCGATGTGTCGCTGGCGTTCTCGCTGGCGATTTTCTTTTTAGGCATCGGCGCCGTCATCGGAGGACGCTGGCAAGATCGGGTGTCGCCGCGTATCGTCACGATCACGGGGGCAGTGCTGTGGGGCATCGGCGTTTTGCTCGCGGGAATCGGGACGCCGGCGTTCGGCAAAATGTGGCTGTATGCGACGTATGGCGTGATCGGCGGACTGGGGCTCGGCATGGGATACATCACGCCGGTCGCGACCGTTACGAAGTGGTTCCCGGACCGGCGCGGCCTCGCCAGCGGCATGGTCGTAATGGGCTTCGGCCTCGGCGCCTTCATTTACAACCAGATCGTCACGCGCATTCCATCGTTTGCGGCCGCCGCGAAAGCCGCGACTGCCTACGTCACCGCGAAAGATGCGGCAACGAAGGCCGGCACGGCATTCGTTCCGGCGCAATATCAGTTGAGCGCGACCGACGTGCAATCCGTCATGATGGTGTTCGTCGTCAGCGGCATCATCTTCGCGATTGTCGGCGGAATTTGTGCGCTGATGCTTTCGAATCCACCCGCGGGCTTCAGCGTTCCGGGTGCGGTTGCGGTAGCCGCCGCTTCCGGGCGCAGCTACACGCCTTCGGAAGTCCTTCGCACCGTGCAGTTCTATCTGCTTTGGCTGATCTTGTTTCTCAACGTCACGGCCGGCATCTTGATCATTTCGAACGCCGTCCCGATCTATAGCGATCTCACCGGTGCAACGGCGGCCGTGGCAGGATCGATTTACGGACTGCTGGCGGTGTTCAACGGTTTGGGACGGTTCTTTTGGGGAGCCGTTTCCGATCGCCTCGGACGCAACTTGACGTATACGTTGATTTTCGGAATTCAGGTCGTGGTGTTCTTCGTGATGGGCGGACTGCATTCGCTCGCCGCGGTGGGTGTCTGTTTCGCGATCGTGCTCTT
>JAFAIW010000101.1 GCA_019236495.1 Vulcanimicrobiota bacterium
GGATGCGGCAAGTAATCCAGCGTCGCACGCGCGGTACCGGACACTAAGGGGTCGCCGTCGCCTGCAAGACGTGCAACCGTCGTGCGCGCCTCGAACGGCGACGCCTTCGCCGCAATACGAATTGCGGTTGCTCGGGAGAGCGGTGAGAGTTCTGCGTCTTCGGCGATGGCGAGCAAATCCGTGACGTCGCGCACCGAAGGTCCCAAGTACTCTTCGGCAAGATCGATCGCATGTACGTTGCGCAGAGACCATCGCAGAAGCGAAGCGGCAGATCGCGGTGCGCTGAGGGTTACGTATTCCATCCGGTCGTCTTGCAGAGAGCGGAAAAATGCATCAACGGCTTCCGCGGAAAGGGCCCCGGAGCGCGCTTCGCAACCCAGGGCGCTCAGGCGTGCGAGAGCAGCATAGTAGCGGTCCGACACGGCAGAAAACGCTTCAGCCGCCTTCGAGAACGCCTCTTCCGACGCGGCGTCGCGCCCTTCGATCAATTCCAGCATTCCACCGGAAAAAATGCCGAGTGCAAGCTGCCACGGATCGCCGTTCGCCGACGCCAGCGTCTTCGCCCGGCGCAGCGCCGTTCGCGCCTCATCTCCCCGACCCGACAGCATCGCGAGCTGCATACGGAGATTCATCGCGTCGAAAGAAAAGACGGGATTCGGCGCATTTTTTAGCGCGCTTTCCGCGGCTTCGAGTGCGGAGTTCGCCGCATCGACGGACGGTGGAATGTGGTTGAGAGCGGCGCGCGCCACGACGAGGTGGGCTTCGGCGATGTTTTCCGGGAGGTGCTCTTTTATAGCGGCAAGCGCCGCATTGGCGATTTCGATACACCGATCGTTATGAGGGTTCAAATGAACGTGCGCGATCGCTTGGTGCAAGAGCGCCAAGCCGACGAATGAGTCACCTCCGCCCGAACGGAAGAGCTCCTCGGCCAGCTCCGCGTAGTCGAGGGCTCGGCGCCAATCACCCATCCAGCCGCATACGGTAGACATCTCCACGAACATCATGTCGACGTGCCGAGTCGCCGCTCGTTCGATGCCTTCCGTGACGGCCAGATGCGCGAAGGCTTCATCGAACGAGCCGCGTGCCGCCAGCGCCATCCCGAGATGCCAGTGCATCACGCTACGAAATTGCGGGCGATCTTCGAGCTCCGGGCGTTTCGCCAGCTCAACGGCACGGCGAAAGTGCTTTTCGCTCTCGTCGAACTTCCCGCGCCGCAAATAGTAGAACCGGCCGGCGACATTTCCAAGCTCCATTTGAGCGATGCAAGCCGCCGCCATGTCGCCGATCGCATTGGCGCGCTCGTAGCACAGGTGAAGTTGCGTCTCCGCGTGATCGAGCTTCTCGTCTCTCACGAGCGCCATCGCATAGAACCGGTGGAGCATGGGATTTTGCTGCATGATGCGATCGGGCACTCTCGCGAGCAGACGAATGAACTGCTTGTAACGATCGCTCGAATAGATTGTGGTTAGCGCTTCGTGGACGTATTCGACGATCGGCTCGTACTCGCCGATATCGAGAAGCTCCGTCAGAGCCTGCACCTTGTTGCCGTTCTGTCGCAAGAGTTCGGCATAACGCAGGCGGGAACGCCGGAGAAGCGCCGCATCGGCACGAGCGAATCGCTCCAGCAAAAACTGCCGGAAAAGATGGTGAAAGCGCCAGATGCCTCGTTCCGTCGATGTGACGTAGAGGCCGCGCTCGGCGAGTTCGTCCACAATGGGGTGGATGCTTTCAACGTCGAGGAGCGGCGCGGCGTACCGGTCGTCGATGAGATCGGGGACCGCCAAAACGTACAATCTCCGACGCAGCTCATCGCTGAGGTGCGCGGTCACTTCTTCCGCAAGAAACTCGAACACCGAATCGCGCGAAACGTTCAGCGCCCGTTCGATAGCGTTTGGATTTGCGGTCAGCACTTGCGCGCTCAGGCCGAGGGCGATCGCCCAACCTTCGGTTTGCTCGACGAATGCGCGAGCCGCATCGTCGCCTTTGAGCAACTCCGCCGCTTCGGATTCGGTGAACCGCAGCTCATCTTCGTCTATCTCGAAAAGCACGCCGGCGGCGCGATAGCGACTGATCGGAACGAACTTTAAGGGCAACCTCGAGGCAAAAACGACATGTACCCGCGGCGCGAGAGTTTGCGCAAAATAGCCGAGCATGGTTAAGGCGGATTCTTCGGCGGCAATCGCGTGCACGTCGTCGACGAAGAGGACGAGCGTTCGTTGTGCATCTTCGGTCCACGTCAGCAGCTCGTTCTGTAAGGCTTCGAGTAATTGCCGTTCGCTCGGCGACGCCGCGGCGACGTGTTCGACATTCCGGCCGAAGCCGGGGATGCACGCCCGCAAACCGTCGTTAAGCTTTTCGACCAGAGCCCTCGCCGACGCGTCGCGATCTTCCAACGTCACCCACGCGACCTCGGCAACGCCCGCGAGGCGGGCGGCCCAAGCGCGCAACAACGTCGTCTTGCCGAATCCCGCTCCGGCCCGGACGACCGAAACGGGCACCCCGAGGAGCCGTTCGACCGCGCCTTCCAGACGCGGCCTAGCTACGAGCGCTTCGCCCGAAGGTGCGGCGCGAGGGGTAAAGAGGCGCATTCCTCTTGAGTCATCGGCCGCTCGCTCTCGCGCGCGGCGTAGCTAGCGGCGGAATTAGCTATTGCTTGACCGATTTCTCATTTTTGGGAGCTAGCTACATGTAGCCACCTGCCGGCCGCGCCCGCGAACGCCCCGGCCAACGTCGCGAGGCCAAAATAGGATCGAAGCCGCTCGCCGCCGAGGTTACCGATGTACGCGCCCTTCGACCGAATCGATCCCAAGGAAGACTTTCGAACCGTCCTTGCGATCTACTTGCGAGCCATTCAAAAGCGCAACGTCGACGTTTATATGAGCACGCTGAGTCAGCACGATCCGGTTGTGATGCTCGACGACGGCTTACAGTTGCACGGCCGCGTCGAGATCCGCCGCGCGCAAGAACAGTGGTTTGCGGACCCCTCGTGGACCTATAGAGCCGCCCTCCTTTGGACGTATGAGTCGAACAAAGACGCGCTCGCGGTCCTTAGCGTTCGCTACGACGACTTCGACGAACGCGGATGCCCGCGCACTCGCATCTATCAGCACACGATCGCCTTCGCCTTCGAGATTCGCGGCTGGAAAATCGTCTTCGAGCGATACACGGAAGGGTAGCGATTAGGTACCTAGCCGAAGAGGACCGACGAGTGACGCGTGCCGAGCCAGGCGGCCAGATCCGTCGTGCGGGGGACGTATTCGTTCGAAGCCAGCTCCGCGCGGAGTTCGCCGAAGGTTCCGTATCCTTCCGCGAATGCGTCGTGTTTGTGAATCGATTCGTAATTGACTTGTGACGCCGCTACGAACGTGCCGTTGCCAAAATCCGCGTACATGTCAAGCGCTCTCGCCATGATGCCGCGAACCACGTCCTCGACGAATTTCGGGTTGTGATGGGCCTTGTTGACGATGAAAAATTCGTCGGGCCGTTTGAGCAGGTCGTACGTTTCGCTCGACATCGAATTCTCGACGATTTCCACTAAGTCTTCGGCGCGAACCGTTTCGCCGGGCCCTTCGAGTCCGATCAAAATCGAGCCACGGCCGCGCTGATTGTGCGTCGCCACGGGCAAAGCGTCGAGCGCGCGCCGTGCGTCCTCTTCCGAAAAGCCGGCCGCGCGAAGCTCCTGCAGGCTGTGTTCGCGCACCATCAGCTGCGCGCACGGACAGGCCGTCATCCCTTCCGCCTCGACGCCGACGACGTGCCGCGTGCCGCGCTCGTCCGCGTGCGCGATTCCCACGAGCGTGTACGTTTCGTCGCCGCGCTTCCCACTGACCGGAGTCCAGCGCTCGAGCCCGAAGTCGGCGCGCAAGCGCACGTCGGCTCGAACGGCGCGCTGGCTGCGCACGATCTCGCGCGCGATCGCTTCGACCAACCCCTCGATCGGGGCAGCGGCATCTTGGCGCGAGAGAACGTCCAGCGTCGCCTCTTCCAAAATTTCGTTGAAACGCGACATGTGCACGCCCGCCTTGTCGGGGGCGAGATCGGCAACCATCGCAAAGTCCCCATTGAACACCCGATCCGTGCCGTCGACGCTGAGGTGCACGATGCGCCGAACCCCGCGAACCCCCACGCGATTGAGCGCGATCCGTACGTCCGGTTCTTCGTCTTGCCGGTTCGCAGTAAAATGCAGCGAGCGCAGTTTCCGATGAACGCCGTTCTTGGAAAGGTGTGCCGCCAGCGTTGCAACCGTTCGCCCCAGACGCGGCAACTCGAGATCCGGTGCGATCTCGCTCAGCGGCACCAAATCGTACGATCGTTCCGGCAGGGCCGGATGGACGAACGTATCGTCGACGAGCACGTCGATATCGATCGGCCGGGCGCGCAAACGTCCGGCGTGCGCGCGACCGACCGCCGACTCGACGCCTGCCGCAAACTCGCGGAACTCGCGCGGCGAAAGCTCCGTACGCAAACGGGCCGCTACGTTGAGAAACGCCGGTCCCTCCGCACCGCCGGCCGGTTCCGTTTCGTAAAACGCCGAGACGGCCCCGATTTCCGTCTTCGCGCGCAACCGCTGGAGTGCGGACAGAATATTGGCTTGGCGGTCGCCCAGATTGGAGCCGATGCCGACGTAGAGATCGCGCACGAAATGAGGATTGCGCGTTCCCCGCAGCCAAGCCTGCGCTCCGGTGAGCGAGCCTCTTTTCGTCGCACTCGACGGAGCCCGTCCGATTGCGTTTTCGCATCCGAAGCGCATCATTCGCGCGGAGCGCGCGGATCAGTGCCGTGGCGCAATTGCGGAATGCGATGCGGCCCTCGAGCGCGGCGCGTTCGTCGCCGGATATCTTTCGTACGAGCTCGGATGTGCGCTGGCGGGCATACCATTCGAGCGCTCGGCCCATCCGCTGCTGACGATCGGCGTTTTCGATGCACCCGCGCGGATACCGTCGGCGTTCGGCGAACCGTTCGTCGCCGGCCCGCTCTGCGCGCGCATCGACCGCGGAGCGTACGACGTCGCCATCGCGCGCATCGCGCACGCCATCCACGAGGGCGACGTCTATCAAGTCAACTACACCATTCCGTTCGACTTCGCGTTTCGGGGCAGCCCCCGCGCCCTCTACAAACGTCTACGCGAAGCAACGCGTGCACCGCACGCCGCATACTTCGAACACGCCGGCTTTGCGATCGCTTCTTGGTCGCCCGAACTCTTTTTGGAAATCGAGGACGGCGTCGTGCGCACGCGTCCAATGAAGGGAACCGCGGCGCTGGACCGGATCGGGGAACTGGAATCCGAAAAGAATCGAGCCGAACACGTGATGATCGTGGACTTGTTGCGAAACGACCTTCACCGCATGTGCACGCACGTGTGGGTCGAAGATCTTCTAACGGTCGAACGGTATCCGACGTTCGCAACGCTCACCTCGACCATTGCGGGCCGATTGCAAGAATCTGCCCGGCTCTCGACCATTCTCGACGCCGCATTTCCATGCGGCAGCGTCACCGGTGCCCCGAAGATCGCGGCGATGCAGGCAATCGGCGCGCTCGAACGCGACCCAAGGGGCGCGTACACGGGAGCACTCGGCTACATGAGCCCGGATGGGAACGGCCGTTGGAACGTAGCGATCCGGACCGCGCAAATCGACGTCCGCCGAGGCGCGGGCCGCTTCGATGCCGGCGGCGGAATCGTGGCCGATTCGGACGCCGCGAGCGAATGGCACGAGATTGCACTCAAGCGCGCGTTTTTCGCGGCAGTCACGCACCCGGTGTCGATCGTCGAAACGTTTGCGCTCGGCATGCGCGAAGGCGCGCATTTGGCGCGCCTGCACGATACGGCGGAGCGCTTCGGCTATCCATACGACCTCGCGTCCGTACGTAAAAAGCTGGATGAAGCGCGCGCCATCACCAGCGAACCGACGCTCGTGCGCGTGACCTTGGAACGCGACGGAACGTTCGCGATACAGACCTCACCGTTATTGGATTCGGAGCTTCCCGTTCGGATATGCCGTTCGACGCAACGCCTTCACTCCGACGACTTCATGCTGCAGTACAAGACGACGTGGCGGCCCACCCACGATCGCGCACTACAAGAAGCGCGCCAGCGCGGCTGCTTCGACGCCCTGCTGTTCAACGAACGCGGCGAGGTCGCGGAAGGGGCACGCTCGAGCGTCTTTGCGCGCATCGGCGGCAGCCTTTTCACGCCGCCGCGGGCGAGCGGCTGCCTTCCCGGCATTCTCCGCGCCGAGCTGATTGCGAGCGGCCGCGCAACCGAGCGGGTGCTCTTGGAAGAAGACTTGCGCGGAGCCGACGAAGTCTTCGTCGGAAATTCGGCGCGTGGTTTGCTGCCCGCGCAGATAACGGACGTGCTCAGTGCGGTCTGAGATCTATCCGTATGCGATCGTGCCGAAGCTCGTACCCGCGATTTGGGGAGGCCACGCGCTCGTCGAGCGATTCGGGAAGAGCGGCGATCCGGCAGCGAAGATCGGCGAGTCGTGGGAGTGCTGGGACGATAACGCCGTCGCCAACGGGCCCCTCCACGGCGACACGATTGCGACGCTGCGAGAGCGTCTGAAGAGCGATTTCGTCGGGAACCTCGATCCCGAACGCACCTTTCCCATTTTGACGAAAATCATCGACGCGCGCGACTCACTTTCCGTGCAAGTGCATCCCGGCGATGCATACGCACAACGTGTCGAACGCCAGCCGAACGGAAAAACCGAATGCTGGTACGTCCTCGATGCCGAACCGAACGCGGAGCTCGTACTCGGCTGGGTTCGGGACACGTCGCGCGATGAATACGAGCGCCGGGTCAAAGACGGAACGCTGGGCGAAATCTTGCGTCGCGTTCCCGTCCAGGCCGGCCAGACGTACTATCTTCCTGCGGGAACGCTTCATGCGATCGGAGCGGGAATCGTCGTTTTCGAGACACAGCAAGCCAGCGATCTCACGTATCGGATTTTCGATTGGAATCGCGTGGATCAAGCCGGAAAACCACGGGAGTTGCATGTCGCGAAAGCGGGTGACGTTCTCGATTTCCACGCGGGCACGACCGGACCGTTGCAGACGATCGAGTACCGGCGTAGCGGCGTGCCGTGCACCGCGCTCGTTGCAGACCGGCGCTTTCTCGTCGAGCGGCTCGAGATCACGGAGTCAACCGCGACGTTTCATACGGAAGCTCGACCCGTCATTCTGATGGCGCTCGCGGGCGGCGTGCGCCTTTCCACCGCCCATGGCTCCCTCGAGCTTCGTCCCTACGAAACGGCGCTCGTTCCCGCCGCAGCAGGAGCGTACGAACTCGTTTCCGGCGAGGGGCATACGCCGGTCATGGCGGTCACGCCGCCGGCTCGCGGCGACGCGATGCAGCAGCGGCTCGAGCTCGCCGGAGTGGCGCACGAACGCATCGACGCGTTCCTGCAACAATTTGCCGAACTCCGCTAACGCCGTGCTGCGCCGCGTTTGGTATGCATCGATCGCGTATTTCGCCGTGTTCTTCGCGCTCGGACTCGACCGCTACGCCGCCCACCGATCGGCCGAGGATCTGGGCATTTTTTACCAGACGATTGCGAGCGCGTTCGGATGCTTTTGCAATACGATCGAGGGCGCGAACCACTTGACCGTGCATTTCTCGCCGATCCTCTTCCTGCTCGCGCCGCTGGTGCTGGCCGCGCATTCCGCCTGGCCGCTGATCGCCGTCTCGGCAGCCGCCAACGCCACGGTGGCTCCCGCACTCTTTCTCATCGCGCGGCGTCGCACTTCGGAGCGCAACGCATCGTTCATCGCGTGCGTCGCGCTCGTTTATCCGCCCTTGTGCGGCGTCACGTTCGCGGACTTTCACGAGAACAGCCTCGTGCCCGCCACGATTCTGTGGCTCCTCTACGCGCTGGATGCACGCAAGTACCGGCTCGCCATGCCTTGCGCGCTCGTGGCGCTCGCCATCAAGGAAGACGAGGCCCTCTTTCTGCTGACGATTTGCGCCGCCGCTTTCTGGCGGGCGCGTCGTACCGGCGATCTCGCGGGCGCGCGCTGGAGCGCCGCCGTCGCGCTCACCTCAGCCGCGGTTTTTGCCGGCTACTTCGGATTCATCAGGCCGCTTTTGGGTGCGCACGGCGCGTGGCATCCGGCGGTGTTCTATACGCAGACTCTCCCGTCCGCGAACGTGGGGCCGCTGCGCGCACTCGCCGATCGCCTGGGATACCTCGTCTTGGCACTCGCGCCGCTCGCCTTTCTGCCGCTGCGTTCGCGCGTGATGGTGCTCGCGCTCGCGCCGTTCGCCGAAGTCCTGCTTTCGCGCGCACCCGTGACCTACACGATGGGCCAGCACTATGCCGCCGTCTGGATTCCGTACGTGCTGGTCGCGTACGCGCTGGCGGCGAGCGAACTCGCGAACGGGCGCCCCACGATTGCGCGCCGCACGGTCGGCGCGGCGTACGCGTTGTGCGCGCTGGTGTTTCTTGTCGCAAATCCCCTGCATCCGCGCTATTTTCTGCGCTGGCCGGATGCGCGCGACGCCCGCCTCGACCGCTTCATCGCCTCGTTGCCGGCCGGCATCGACCTCGGCACGCAAGAAGAGGCGTACACGCACATGGGATTTTTTCCGAATGCGACGCTCGGGATGGAAGAGTATCCGCGTTACGCGCTTTTCGATTGGGAGTATCCGGACTCGAACTGGATCGTGCGCGACGGTCCGCGGATTCGCGCGGCAGTGCGTGCGGGCGACTATCGGGTGGTGCGCCGCGACGGTGGAATCGCGCTCTACGAACGCATCGGTCCTAAACCGCCGGAGGCATTGCACGCCAGCCCGGCGTGGTGAAAATTCGGCTCGACTATCCCGCGACGCGCAGCGGAATCGTTTGCGCGGCTTCGCCGCCGAGGGTCGGCCCGAAAAGAAATCCTTGGCACGCTTCGCATCCGGCCTTTTCCAAGAACGCGAGCTGCTCTTGCGTTTCGACCCCTTCGCCGACGACGCGGACGTTCAACTGATGCGCCAGCGAGATGATCGCCATGATGATCGCTTCGCTGTTCTTGTCTTTGCCGACGTCGTGAATGAAGACGCTATCGATTTTGAGCGTGGTGATCGGCAAGTTCTTGAGGTAAAACAGCGAGTTGTATCCGGTCCCAAAATCGTCGATCGCGACCCCAATGCCCAGTTCGCGAATTTGCCGCAAATGGACGGCGGTCATCTCCATGTCGCGAATCAGCGCCGATTCGGTGAGTTCGAGCTCCAAGATCCCCGGATCGACGCCGCTCTCGTCGACGACGCGCTTCAGCGTGACCGGGAAGGACGGATCGACGAACTGACGCGCCGAGACGTTGACGTTGAGATGGATCGGTTCCGAGTGGGTTTTCTGCAACGCTTTGACGTGCGCCAGCGAGCACTGCAGAACGTGCTCGCCCAGAGCCGCGATGAGCCCATTGTCCTCGGCGAGTGGAATGAAGGTCTTCGGGTCGATTTTGTCCTCGTCCGCCGACGGCCAGCGCAACAGCGCTTCGAAACCCCAAAAAGCCTTCGACGGAAGTGAAAAGATCGGCTGATAGGAAACCTCGAACCGCCCCTGTTCGACGGCCAGCCGCAGGCTCTGATCGATCCGCAAACGCGTGACGACCGCATGATGCATCGCGTCCGAAAAGTACCGGAAGTTGCCCGCGCCTTCTTCGATCGAGCGGTGCAACGCGTTGACGCAACTGCGCAGCAACACTTCGGTTTCGTGACCGTCGGTGGGATACACGGAGATACCGGCACTGGCGGTGACCATCACCTCGTGACCCTCGCCGGCGAGCGGCTTTCGCAACGATTCGCGAACGCGCTTCAAGACCGAATTCACCTGCGCCGGTTCGCGAATATCGGGCAAAATCATGATGAACTCGTTGCCGCCGCGCCGCGCTACCGTGTCGGATGGGCGGACGACGTCGTTCAGGCGGCGGCTCATTTCGATGAGGAACTGATCGCCGATGGCCAGGCCGAGCGTGTCGGTGATGTCGGGGAAATTGTCGATTTGCATCGCGCAGACCGCGACCATCGATTGCGAGCGTTGCGCCCGCGCGATCGAACGCGTCAAGCGGTCGCGCAACAGAGCCTCGTTCGGAAGGCCCGTGAGCGCGTCGTGATAGGTCATTTGCGAGAGGACGCGATCGAGCGCGATTTGATCGGTGATGTCGAGAAGCGTTCCGACGGCGGAGCGCGGCTCGTCGCCCTCGTACGCGAACGTGCCGCGCGCACGGACGTCGCGGACGACGCCGTCCGCCCGCACGATGCGATGCTGCAAATCGTAGGGCATGCGCGTGGCGCGCGATTCTTCGAATGCGGCCAAGAAGCGCGCACGGTCTTCGACGTAGATGATGTCGAAGATCGCATCGAACGTGGCGTCCGGCGTGAAGAGCCGGCCCGTCATGTCCCCAAACTCCGGCGAAACCTCGACGGTGCGCGAATTGAAGTCGAGACGCCAGCTGCCCACCCCGGCCAGACGCTGAGCGATCTCGAGCGCCGAGTCGGTTTCGCGGTAGCCGGAGGCCCGCGGGGTTTCCGCCGTAACGTCGAGCGCGGCTCCGACGGTCCCGACAATGCGGTCAGATTCGTCGCGCAGCGGTTCGATGCGGGAGAAATACCACCGGTTCCGCCACATCGTGCGGAAGGACGCCCGTTCGCCTTTTTTTGCACGCGCGAAGGCGTCGGCGATTCCCGGATTCGTGCGATTGTCCAGCACGCAGTTGATCGCGGTCTGGCCGACGACGTCGCCTTCCCGCAATCCGAGGGCGCGTGCTGATTCCCCGACGTACGTGATTCGCAGTTCCGAGTCGGTCGTCCATACCGACACCGGAAGGTGCGAAAAGACGTTTTCGAGCCCGAAGGGCGCGCTGGACATTAAGGCCGTATTTCGGCGACCCGAGCGAGCGCTCCCGGGGACCCTCCTTACCGGCGTTTGGTGCGAAAAACGACGCTGATGCGAGGCTCCGTGGGCCGCTTCGCTTTGGGAATGTGGTGCTCGTAGTGCTGTTGAGCCGCGCCCTGCATCACGAACAGACTCCCCGGTTCGAGATCGACGGAAAGGTACGTTCGCGGCACGGCTTTCGTGCGAACGCGCATCGTGCGCGCCGCGCCGAGGCTCACGAGCGCAACGGTAGGATCGGCGACGAGATCTTCGTCCTTGTCGCTATGCCATGCGACGCTGTCGCTGCCGCTCCGATAGTAATTGAGCCCCACGGCACTAAAGACGACGCCCAACTTCCCTTCGATGCGTGCGCGGATTACGCCGATCTCGGCCGGCGCGTGCGACAGATCGGGATACGATGCGACCAGTCGCGGGACGTCGACCACGCGATCGTACATGTACATCGTCTCGCTCGTCCACGCCACCTCGCGGTGGAGCGCCCCGAAGAGCTCAATGCTTTCCTGCGCCGAGAAAAGGGCGGGGATATAAGCGATCGTCCCATGCGCGCCCGAGACGAGAACCTGCCTCGATTCGCCAAAGAGCGCGGCCTGTTGCGCCATGCGTCGTCCTTTCCCGTGAATTTTCGTGCCGCTGCATCCGGCCGGCCCTGCGGCACGTTCTACCTCTATATGAGTCAAGAACATGCGACGTTCGGCGCGGGATGCTTTTGGGGCGTGGAGGCAGCCTTCCGGCAGCTTCCGGGGGTCATCGACGCCGCGGCCGGATACATGGGCGGCAAAACCGCGAATCCGACCTATCAGGACGTTTGCACCGACAAGACCGGTCACGCGGAAGTGGTGCAAGTGACGTTCGATCCCGCCAAGGTCTCCTACGACGACCTGCTCGCGCTCTTTTGGAAGATGCACGATCCGACGACGCTCAACCGTCAAGGGCCCGACGTTGGGACGCAATATCGCTCGGTCATCTTCTACGAGTCGCCGGAACAAGAACGAAAAGCGCGCGAATCGATCGCCGCTTTGGAAGCCTCGCACGCGTACGCGCGCCCGATCGTCACGTCGGTCGAGCCGGCGGCGCACTTCTATCGTGCCGAAGAATACCATCAGCGGTATTTCGATAAGCACGGAGTTTCGTGTCACATCAGCGTCTGACGCGCGGCGCGTTTCTCGAGCGGGCGACGTGCGCGGTCTTGGCGCTCTCGGCCGTGCCGCGTGCCGCGATGGCGCAAACCGATTGGTCGAAGCTCAGCGACGACGCGTGGAAAAAGCGCCTCTCTCCCGAGCGGTACGCGGTGTTGCGCGAAGCGGACACGGAGTTGGCGTGGAGCAGTCCACTCGAGTACGAGCATCGTCGCGGCACCTATGCATGCGCGGGCTGCGACTTAGCGCTCTTCTCGTCGGCCACGAAATTCGATAGCGGAACCGGGTGGCCGTCCTTCTACACGACGCTGCCGCACGCCGTCAAAACGCGCGAAGACGATTCTCTCGGGGTCCCGCGCACCGAAGTGCAGTGCAGCCGCTGCGAGGGCCATCTCGGTCACGTTTTCGACGACGGTCCGCCGCCCACCGGATTGCGCTACTGTATCAACGGCCTCGCAATGACGTTCCACCCCAAAAGCTTAGCGTAACGTTGCGAACGCGGCCCGCGCCGCGGCTTGGAGTTCGAAGCCGATGCCCGGCGCGTCCGGCGGTGCGACACGGCCATCGACGATCCGCGCACCGTCGTGCAATCCGCCGAGCGGCGCGAACGCGAACGGATTGACCTCGGCGCCGCCGAGTCCGAGCCCCGCGGCGACGTGCAATCCGAAGAGATGCCCGCCGTGTGGCCAAAATGCCCGGCGCGGCCAGCCGGCGCGTTCCAACTCCGCGACGATGCGAAGGTATTCCGGAATGCCGTAGCAGTGCACGGGATCGAACAAGAGGATATCGCAGTGCGGATCGAGGCCGCCGTAACGATGCACGAGCCGCGCTTCCGCAAGCGAAAAGAGTGCCTCACCCGCTGCAATCGCACCGCCGTACGCTGCTTTGACGGCGCGAAGTGTGTCGAAATCGAGCGGATCGCAAACGTCTTCGAACCACCACAGTCCGTATGGGCGAAGCGCGCTAGCGGCCGCAAGCGCGTGCGATGCATCGTAAGCATTCATCGCATCGACGGCCAGCGACGAAGCCGGCACGCCCTCGAGGACCGCTTCGATGCGCGCACGAGCGCGCGCAAGGTCGGAGTCACCAATTTTGATCTTGACGCGCGCGTATCCGAGATCGGAAAACATTTGGATCTCTTCAACCAGGCGTTGCACGTCGCGTTCGGGGTAGACGTACCCGCCGCCGGCATACACCTCGACGGCCTCGTTTCGCAGCGATTGCGTTCCGGCTGCGTGCGAGAGAAAACGATACACCGGCATTTCGGCGGCCTTGGCCGCAAGGTCCCAGAGTGCCATGTCGAGCGCCCCGACCGCAACGCAGCGTTCGCCGTGACCTCCCGGCTTTTCGCCGCGCATCATTACGCTCCACGCCCGCAACGGGTCGATCGCGCCGTCCGCCCCGGCGAGGTCGCGCTCTGCCGCCGCGATCAGCCGCGGCGCAAAGCGCTCGCGGATGAGGCCGCCTTGCGCGAATCTTCCGAACGATGCAAAACCAAAGCCGGTGAGCGGAGCGCCGTCGCGGCGCGCGTCGGTCACGACCGCAACGAGCGACGTCGTCAAGGCGCCTCCGCCGAGCGCCGGATCGCGGTACCGCGAAATCGAGATCGTGCGTTCGCGAACGTCGACGATGCGCATGCGCCGCACTTTGCACGCGACGCGAAGGCCTCCTGGGCAAGCTCGGTCAAGACGTCCCGATGGCGCCAAGAGCCTTTCCGGAACGCGATTACTCGCATCGAACGCTCGTGGACAAGCTCGGCGTGGCAAACGATGCGCGTGTTTGCATTCTTGGCGTGGACGACGCCGGCTTTCGTCAACAGCTCGAATCGCGGACCACGGACGTTTCGTCGCGCGCGCGCAAGAACTGCGCACTCATTTTCTTGGCGGCAGACTCGACGGCGGAGCTCTCGCGATTGCGACGCTTGCGCGAAGACATCGTACAGGCGGGAGCGATCTGGGTGGTGTCGCGCAAAGGGAAAGCGGCCACCCTTCGCGACACCGACGTCATTGCCGCCGCTCGACGCGCAGGCCTCGTCGATAACAAGGTCGTGGCTTTTTCGCAGACGCACACCGCACTGCGCCTCGTAATCCCGCGCGCGCAACGCACGCCCGACACGAAGCGAGGCACAAAGGGGGCAGATTAAGGACCGAGGTCCGCGGCCTCGTGGGCACAATCACTCTACCTGAAACGTTTCATCATCGACCGGACCGGTTAGGCGAAATGGGCATACGTCTCGGCAGATTCACGTTCGATCTTGCCGCACACAGCTTGTGGGCGGGCGACGTCCCCGTACGCCTTCCGCGAAAAGCGCTCGACGTGCTCGCCCTCTTGCTGGAACATCGCGGGTGCCTCGTCCTTCGCGAAACCATCTTCACGACGGTTTGGCCCGAAGGATTCGTGCAAGACGGAAATCTCACTCAAACGATTTACTTGTTGCGTAAGGTTTTTGCCGACGATCCGGTCGTCCGGATCGAAAACGTTCCGCGGCGGGGTTACCGTCTGATCGTCGAGCCGATGCAACGAAGGGCGTTGCAAAGGCGCGCCGTGGTCGCGTTCGGCGGCATGGTCACGCTCCTCGCCCTTCTTCTGACGGCGGTGCGCGTCACGTCTTCCGGCGCAGCGGCACTCTCTCCGGCGGCGGCGGCCGACTACCGGATCGCGCTTTTTCACTACGTTCGGTTTTCGAATCACCCCCTTTCGCGCATCTATTTCGAACGTACGGTACGCGAGGCACCGCGCCGCCCCGAAGGATACGCCGGCCTCGCGCTGTTGGATGCGTTCGAGGCCTACGGTGGCCGCGATCGCCCCGCCGCATGCCTGCGCGGCGAAGGCGAGGATACCGCGGCGTTTCGTTTGGGCCGAATCGCGCTTGCCGATTCGGCGGCGGCCATGTTGCAGCTTTTTTGCGGGCACGATCCCGCCGGAGCCGCTCGCGACTTGCATGCGGCGCTGCAACTCGATTCAAACGATTCGATTGCCCTCGTTCTGGCCGCACGTTTGATGGTCTGGAGCGGAAAGCCGGCCGAAGCATTACCCATCGCGCGTCGGGCGGTCGCGGCGGATCCGACTTCGCCCGAGTCGCTGATCGTGCTCGCGCTCGCGCGCTATTACACGAGCGACTTTCGCAGCGCCGCCGCCATCTTTGCTCGCATTCTGGAAATTCATCCGGACTACGAACCCGCGATGGAGCTCTTGGCGGAAAGTTATGACGGCGCGCACGACTTCGCCCGCGCCGATGCGGTATTGCAGCGCGCCGCACGGCTCGGATACGCGAATTGGGCGGTGCCGCTCGAAATTCGGCTGCAGGCGTTACGGGGACGAAACGACGCAGCGCGCGCGGCGTTACGGCGGCTGCATCCGAACGCCGATCCGGAAGCCGTCGCCGCAGCGGACGTTGCTGCCGGCGAGGATCGTTCCGCGCTCGCGGAGCTCGACGCGGCGCGAACGCACAGTACGTTGGCCGTTCAAGCCGATTGGATGCTCGACGCGCGATTTGTGCCACTGCGCGAGCGCTTTCCACAACGCGCGGCCGCCTTCATTACGTGGTCTCCGGCACGATTCAGCATCGCCGACAACCCCGCGCCCTAGAGCGTTCCACGGGTCGCCGCTCCGACGGCACCGCGAATGACGGTGATCGATTGCGCCGGAATCGTATAGGTCGCAGTTGCGGGCATCTGCGTGACGCGCGGCGGCTCGTTCGGATCGGGGAGCGAAAGTGCGCCGCGATTGTGCCAGCGGTATTGCGCGCTTCCGAACGTCGCAAAGGTCACCGTGCCGGAAAACGTGGGTGCGGCTCCGGCCGCGATACCGGCGAACTGTACTGCGACGGCGTGCGGGCGCGCGTCTTTGTTGACGATCATCACCGAATATTCGCCGCTCGGGCGCTTCACCGCATAAGCGGTGACGAGCGGGCGACGGCCCGATCCATACCACCGCGCCCGATACAATTCGTGCGGCCGATTGCCGGGCTCGACCCATTGCTGCGTCAGCATTTGCGCAGCGAAGTATTGGGCGGTCTTGGCGCGCACGTTGCCGTGACGGTCGGCTGCGAAGATCGTCAAGTTTCCCCAGTCGGTCGGACAGCCGCGGTTTTGCGAGAGCGGAACTGGTTCGTACTGGTAATAAACGACCCCCGATACGCCGCTTACGAGCGCCGTGCCGAAGTAGTCGGCGAGCCACAACGCCCCTTCGATTTGCATCGGCACTTCCGTGAAGTTGACGGCCGAGAAACCGGCTTCGGTCACGAACATCGGCATCGTTGCCGGAACGCCGTCGTTACGCCAGGTCTGGACGATGCCGCGCATCATTTGCGGTTCTTGCAGTAAGTCGGTCAACAACTTTGCGCCGTGTTCACAACCGTCGAATGGGTAGTGTTCGAACGACATGAACGCGAGTTGGGCAAGCCCCCCGTGGGCCTGGAGATACTTCAAAAAACGATTGAGCCACGAAACGTTCCCGGTTTCGTCGGGCCAGGCTTGGATGTCGGAGTTCGCGCCGCTGAACACGGGGCCGCCCAGCACGAGCGAGGGATCGTAACGATGCAGCGCGCGCGCCCATTGCACGTACAGTTCCGCGTCGTCTTCCGGCGTCACGAATTGGCCGTCCGGCTCTTCGCCCAGCTCGATCATCCGGATTGGATAGCCGCGTGCGCGCAGGTAGCGCACTTCGGCAACCGCGTTTTCAGGCGTGCTGTAGAGCATCGGCACCGGATACGTTCCGCCGATGCCGCGCGTCAGGCCGCTGCGCGCGATCAAGTCGAGCCCCGGCTGTTCTTGATCCGTTACCCGATCCTGCGCCGTATGCCATGGGTCGACGGACGAGACATACATTGCGGTCTGACGCTCGCCGCACGGTTGCCGCCCCGGCTTCTCGCCGCCGCACGGCGCGTGATGCACGTCGTCGACGAAGCGTCCGTTCTCGAGCCTGCCGACCGAGATCTCGCCGATCGCGTAGCCGACGCAATTGCGGCGGTCGCTGCTGCCGTGCGTGTCGCAGGAGTTCGACGAATCCGTCATCAGCAGGCGCACGAATTCAGTCTTTGCCGGAGCTCCAAGCGACAACGTGCGTGTCGTGCGGCTGCGTTGCGTAAAAGCAGTCTGCGCGAAGGGTTTCCACGCGCCGTGGCCGGGATCGCCGATCGCATCGGCGCCGGTCCAGTACGCCAGTTGATATTTCGTCGCATACGGATCGGCCCACGCAATGCGCAGCGCATCGACCGCCTGCGGTTTCCCGAGATCGACGACCACCCACTGCGGATGCGCCGAGTCCGGCTCGTGCGTGAACGCGGATGCGAGATACGGATCGCTCTTCCAATACGTCGCAGGATCGCCGTCGTCGAGCCGTGAGTACGCGGCGTTATTCCCTTGATCGGTCGTGCCGCCGCGATGCGGCAGCGAGAATTGATACGAGTCGCGGATTTGCGTGGCATTCGGCGCGGCGGAGCTCGTCCAATAGCCGCGGTCGCCTTGCGTGAACGAGCCGCGCGGATTCCAATGCCAATCTTGCGACGAAAGCTCGGTGAACAGCCGGTAGCTCAGCCACCCCAACCCCGTACCGAGCATCAAGCGGACGTTGTGCGGCGAATAGAGCGACGGAATGGAGCCCGCCGGCTCTTTGTCGACGGTCGAACCCAAAGCGAGGAGCGGCGAAAACGTTTGAATGCGCTGCGCGGGCGCCGCGTCGACGACGATCGTATCCGCGGACGGAGGCGTTGCGGCGTGGGCGTTCGCAAGAACGCCCACGCATGCAAGGCTAGTGACGAATGCTACGCGGAAGCGGCGCACGCTGCGGGTTGCGATGAATGCTGATCGGCGTCGGTGTTCCGGTGCCACCGTTGTCTTGCTCGACCGGCTGCGAAATCGTGATATCCGCCTGTCCCGCTCCGGCGGTCAACGGCGGATTTTGCGGCGTACCGGATTTTGTCAAACCCACCGCGGCTTCGTATGCCGGATAATCGAACGCGATGAATTGCACCACGATGTCGTCGCCGTTCGACGTCGTGTTGCCGAGCGCGCTCTGATTCTGCGCCAACGTGCAGACGCTCGGACTCGGCGAGAGCGCTCCGACGCCGCCGGTCGTGGAAGTGCTCGGCCCGATCGTCGGCGCGAGCGTGTAGTTGGTGGTGCCGGGGACGATTTCGAACGTGTAGTACACCGGCGCGAACTGCGTGCCGCGGGGGCCCTGGCAGTTGGGCGACTTGCTCGCGGCTCCATCGTTCGGTCCGCCGCCGGGACCGTAGTCGACGATTTGCACGTAGCCTTCGGTCGCGCCGGCCGGCAGCGTCGCGGTGAAGGTGCCACCGCCGTCGCCGTTTCCATCCGGCGTGAAAACCGGAGCGGTCACCACCGGCAACTTCGTTGCCGCATTCAGGCTCGCGGTCGCCTTCACGGTCGACGTCGTCACGGCGCCGCCGTTGCCGACGGTTTGCACCGCGACGCTCAGCGTG